>JBDUDC010000193.1:0-2978 GCA_040003165.1 Chloroflexota bacterium | reverse complement strand
CCCGAAGGCTACGGAGATCGAACGAGCGCGGCGATGGGCCTATCCACCCATGCCGGTCCTGCCAACGGCAGCGTTGCCCGGCCTTGTCGAGCGGACTAGACTCACCCCCTTCCCCTCCCGCACCGGTGCCTGCCATCGTGACCGTCCGCTCCGCCGACGACCTGCGCGCCAGGATCCGCGAAGTCCCCGACTTCCCGAAGCCGGGGATCCTGTTCTACGACATCACGACCTTGCTCAAGGAGCCCGACGCGTTCCGCGAAGTGATCGACCAGATGGCGGACCAGGTGCGTGACGAGCAGATCGACCTGGTGGTCGGGATGGAGTCGCGCGGCTTCATCTTCTCGGCGCCGCTCGCCTACAAGCTGGGCGCCGGCTTCGCGCCGGTGCGCAAGCTGGGCAAGCTGCCGGCGGAGACGATCGAGGTCGAGTACAGCCTCGAGTACGGGACTGCGACGCTCGAGATCCACAAAGACGCGATAGCGGCCGGGCAACGGGTCCTGATCGTCGACGATCTGCTCGCCACCGGAGGAACGGTGATGGGCACCATCGAGCTGGTGCGCCGGCTGGGCGGCGAGATCGCCAGCCTCTCGTTCATGGTCGAGCTCACCGCTCTCCACGGCCGCGAGCAGCTTGGCGAGTTCAAGATCCACACGCTCCTCACCTACTAGGCGCGGACAGGCAGCTCGACGAGGATGGCGGTCGCCGAACGGCAGGAGCTGCAGGCACGCACGGTCACCGATCGAGACCTGATCGCCAGCTTCCTGCGCACCGACCGACTGTACGCCGCCTACCCGCTCGGCGACCTCGACGGCCCCGGCCGGCGCAGGGTGGAATGGGGGATGAGCTTCGACGCATCCGGCCGGCCGATCGCGCTCGCCATGCATCACGAGGGCCTCGTTCCGCAGCCGCTCTTCCTGATGGGGGACGTCGACGGTTGCCGCGCGATCCTGTCGGGCGTCCTCAAGCCGCGAGATGCGTACTTCCAGACGAGCGCGGTCCACGAGGCGGCGATCCGCGAGCTCTACGACCTGGAGCCGCCCGTTGCCATGCTGCGGATGACGGTCGACCGCGACAACTTCGTGCCCTTCGCCGGGCCCGCCGAGCGGCTCGGCGCGGCCGACATCGAGGAGCTGAACCGCCTCTACCAGCTCGGCTTCCGATCCGGCTTTCCAGCCGCCGTCCTGGAGGAAGGCGTCTATTACGGAGTGCGCGTTCGCGGACACGTGGTCGCGGCGGCGGGGACCCACGTCGTGAGCTCGCGCGAGGGCATCGCGGTGGTTGGCAACGTCATGACGCAGGCCGAATACCGCGGCCACGACTTCGCGAAGATGGTGACCAGCGCGGTCACAGCGGATCTACTGGAGCGCGTCAGCGACGTGACGCTCAATGTTCACGCGGACAACGCCCCCGCGGTCGCGGCCTACAGCCGGGTCGGCTATGGCGTCTACTGCGAACTCGTCGAGCGCATCGGACGTCGGCGCAGCGGCGGCTGGGGATTGATGAGACCGATACGGGAGGCGATACGACTCACGTGGCCACGCGACAGCAGGTAGCTCACGACGTCGCCGATATCGGCCTGGCCGATGCCGGCGCCCTGAAGATCGAGTGGGCGGACCGCCAGATGCCGGTGCTGGCCGGAATCCGGGCGCGCTTCGAGCAGGAGCGGCCGCTCGCCGGCTGGCGCATCGGCGCCTGTCTGCACGTCACCGCCGAGACCGCGAACCTGGTCCGCACCCTGGCGGCGGGCGGAGCCGATACGGTCCTCTGCTCGTCGAACCCGCTCTCGACCCAGGACGACGTGGCGGCGGCGCTGGTGGCGCACCACGGAATCGGGGTCTACGCCATCAAGGGCGAGGATCGGGACAGCTACTACGGCCACATCGCGGCGGCGCTCGACCATGCGCCGCACGTCACCATGGACGACGGGGCCGACCTGGTCACCGCGCTGCACACCCAGCGCACGGACCTGCTCCCCGGAGTGCTGGGCGGCACCGAGGAGACGACCACCGGCGTGATCCGGATGCAGGCGATGGCGAAGGCGGGGAAGCTGCGCTATCCGGTGATCGCGGTCAACGAGGCCCTGACCAAGCACCTCTTCGACAACCGCTACGGAACGGGGCAGAGCGCTATCGACGGGATCCTGCGTGCCACCAACGTGCTGTTCGCGGGCAAGAGCGTCGTGGTCGGCGGCTACGGATGGGTGGGACGCGGCATTGCATCGCGCGCCGACGGGATGGGCGGCAACGTGGTCGTGGTCGAGGTCGACCCGATCCGCGCGCTCGAGGCGGCGATGGATGGCTATCGAGTCATGGCCGCGTCGGCCGCCGCGGCGGAGGGTGACATCTTCATCAGCGCCACCGGGAACCTGAACGTGTTCGGGGCGGACCACTTCCCGCTCATGCGAGACGGGGCGATCCTTGCCAATGCGGGCCACTTCAACGACGAGTTCGAGCTGGGCGCGCTCGAGGAGCAGGCTGTCAGCTCCCGCGAGGTGCGGCCATTCACCCGCGAATATCTGATGGCCGATGGCCGCCGCATCTTCCTGCTCGCCGACGGCCGTCTCGTGAACCTGGGCGCGGCCGAGGGTCACCCGTCGCTGGTGATGGACATGAGCTTCGCGAACCAGGCGTTGGCGGTCGAGTGGCTTCGCAGCCACCTCGAGGAGCTCACCCCGCGCGTCTACGGCGTTCCCGAGGAGATCGACCGCGAGGTGGCACGCCTCAAGCTCGAGAGCATGGGGATCCGGATCGAGCCGATGACACCGGCCCAGCGCGCGTACAGCGAGTCCTGGGAATCCGGGACGTGAGCCGGTCGCCGCTGGCGATCACAATCGTGCTCGACTGCGGCGACGCCACCCGACTCGCCGAATTCTGGAGTTCGGCTCTCGGCTACGAGCCGGGCGGCCGACTCGAGCAGTTCGTGGTGCTCCGTCCCGTCGGCGCGGACGACACGCGGCCGCACCTGATCCTGCAGCAGGT
>JBDUDC010000192.1:0-2982 GCA_040003165.1 Chloroflexota bacterium | reverse complement strand
CGCGCATGCGCGAGGGGGTCGGGCTGACCCGCGCCCAGAATGCGGTCAACATGCTCGAGGACTTCGTCCCGATCGAGGGGCTCGAGCCGGTGGGGGAGATTCGGCTGGTGCCGGACCCTGACACCTACGGCGAGCTTCCCTGGGTGCCCCGTACCGCGAGCCTCATCTGCGACCAGCTCGGGCATGACTGGACCGATTGGGGCTGCTGCCCGCGCAGCTTCTTCAAGCGGGCGATCGACGAAGCCGAGCGAGCAGGGATCCGGGTGATGGCCTCGTTCGAGAACGAGTTCTACCTCGCCGAAGAGGTCGACGGCGTCGTGCGGCCGCATGGCGACGGACCGGTCTACTCATCGGCCGGGATGGACCGCGTCGCCTACGTGATGGACGACATCGTGACCGCGCTCGAGCTGCAGGGGATGGAGGTCGAGCAGGCGATCAACGAGTACGGTCCGGGCCAGCAGGAGATCGCGATCCGCTATGCCGACGCGCTGAACGCCGCGGACAACCAGGTGAAGTTTCGCGACACCGTTCGCGGCGTGGCCGAGGTCCAGCATGAGCTGATCGCCTCCTTCGCGGCCAAGCCGTTCGCGGATGGGATCGGCTCCGGCGCGCATATCCATTTCAGCCTCTGGAGCGCCGACGGGAGCCAGAACCTGCTCTACGACCCTGCCGCGGGCGAGCGTTTGCTGTCACAGACCGGCCGCCGGTTCGTCGCAGGCGTCCTCGATCATCTGCCGGCGCTCGTGGCCCTGACCTGCCCGAGCTTCAACTCGTACGAGCGGCTTCGGCCCAGCGCGTGGGCGGGCTCGACCGTCTCGTGGGGGCTCGACAACCGCGAATGCTCGGTGCGCGTCGCGTCGCCCTTCCGCGGACGCGAGATGGAGTCGACCAACATCGAGCTCAAGGCCTGCGATCCGAGCTGCAATCCCTACCTGGCGCTCGGTGGCCTGATCCTCGCCGGTCTCGACGGCATGCGCCGCGAGCTGGAGCCGCCGGAGCCCGCGACCAAGGACCCGGCCCGCATGTCGGCCGAGGAGCGCAAGCGATCCGGCATCATGCCGCTGCCGGCTTCGCTGGCGGAAGCGCTCGGCAACCTCCAGACCGATGAGCTCCTCTTCCCAGCCCTCGGCGACCTGCTCGGGCGCTGCCTGGTGGGCGTGCGGACCGCCGAGATCGCGAGCCTCGAGGCGATGACGCCGGACGAGGCGCGCCGCGCGCACCTCCGGGTCTTCTAGGATTCCACCACCACGTCGCAGCAGGAGCCGCCGATGCTAGAGAAGATGCGAGTCGTCGACCTGACCCAGCCGCTGGACGCCGGGACGGTCATGTGGCCCGGTGCCCCGGCACCCACCGCCGAGACCATGCTGACCGTCGCCCATGACGGGTTCTACAACCGCAAGGTCTCGTTCATGGAGCACTCCGGCACGCATTTCGACGCGCCCGCGCACATGGTCGAGGGGACGGCCACCGTCGATCAGATCGACGCGGATCGCCTGGTGCGGCCGGCGGCCATGATCGACATCAGCGAAGCGACAGCCGGGAAGCCGGACGCCACGCTGACCCTCGAGCAGGTCCAGGCGTTCGAGGCAGAATACGGCCGCATCCCCGATGGCGCCGCGATCCTCCTGCGAACCGGCTGGGAAGCGTTCAACACCGACGCCGCGGCGTACGCCGGCGCGCCGGGACCGCTCCGCTTTCCCGGGTTCGGCGCGGAAGCCGCCCGATTCCTGGTGGAAGAGCGCGGCGCGGCAGGACTGGGGGTCGACACCCTTGGCATCGATCCCGGCGTGGCGGAGGACTTCGTGGTCCATCGCCAGGTGAGCCATCCGCGTGGCGTCTGGCACCTGGAGGGGCTGATGAACCTCGGCCAGCTGCCACCGCTCGGTGCCTGGGTCGTGGTCGGCGTCCTGAAGCTCGTGGACGGCTCGGGAAGCCCGGCCCGCGTGCTGGCCCTCGTCCCGTAGCGGCGAACGGACAGGTGGCAGCGCCGGACGAGATCGCCCTGCTCGGAGTGGCGGACGGGCCGGACCCCGGCGTCAACGAGCTGCTCTCGACGATCGAGCTGGTCGACCACCACACCCACAGCATCGTGACCGGCGGGCTCGACCGCGAGTCCTTCGTCGAGATGCTCACCGAGTCGGATCGGCCTGCCGCCGCCGTGGCGGGCGGCATGGACTCGCAGGTCGCGATCGCGATCCGTCGCTGGTGCGCTCCTCTCCTCGGGCTACCTGCCCACACTCCCGCCGAGGAGTACCTCGAGCACCGCCTGGCAACGCCGATCAAAGAGGTCGCCGACCGCCTGCTGCGGGCCGCCGGGATGGCGCACCTGCTGGTCGACACCGGCTATCGGGGCGAGGGGTTGCTGCCCCTCGACGCGCTCGGTCGAGCGACCGCCGCTCAGGTCGGCAGGATCGTCCGCCTCGAGACGCTCGCCGAACGCGTGGCGAGCTCCGGAATCGCCGCGGGCGCCTTCGCCGACGCGTTTCGCGCTGCACTCCACGACGAGGCCGCGGATGCCGTCGGGCTGAAATCGATCATCGCCTACCGCCACGGGCTCGACTTCGACCCCGTGCCGCCGTCCGCGGCCGAGGTGGTCGAGCACGCGGGCACCTGGCTGCGCGAGCTCGACGGCGGCGCACCCCTGCGACTGGTTGATCCGATCCTGCTCCGTTCCGTGCTGTGGGAGGGCGTCGCGATCGGCAAGCCGCTGCAGCTGCACACCGGCTATGGCGACACGGATCTCGACCTGCATCGCTGCGACCCGCTGCTGCTCACCGAGTTCCTGCGAGCGACCGAGGACGCGTGCCCGGTGATGCTGCTGCACACCTACCCCTACCAGCGCCAGGCCGGCTACCTGGCGCAGATGTTTCCGCACGTCTACCTCGACGTCGGGCTGGCGGTGAACTACGCCGGCGCGGCCAGCGCGCAGGTCGTCGCGGAATCGCTCGAAGTGGCGCCGTTCACCAAGGTTCTCTTCTCGTC
>JBDUDC010000191.1:0-2983 GCA_040003165.1 Chloroflexota bacterium | reverse complement strand
ACCCCGAAGCGCAGGTGGAACCAGTACGCCAGGAGGCTCTGCGGGACGAGACCCCCGCCGAAGGCGTCGATCGAGAAGAGGCCGGCCAGCTTCAGGACGACCGAACGCGAGGCCGGCCGCAGGCCAAGCCGGCCGACGCCCTCGCGCGCCGAGGGATCGACGGCCGGAGCCTCGACGGCACGGCTCACCCGCGCGAAGCCGATCGCCAGCAGGATCCCCACCGCCGCGTAGCCGATCACGATCCCCCGATAGCTGTCGAGGGCGGTCTCCCCGGCACCCTGGAGCGCGGAGGCGAGGAGGCCGCCCGCCAGCGATCCGACTGCGGTCGCGATCGAGCCTGCGAGGTTGTACCAGGCGAACACGGGCGTTCGCCGCACCCCGGGCGTCGTCTGGCTGAGCGCCGCCTGCTCGACGGCGAGAAAGGGCCCGACCTCGTTGCCGCTCGGGCTGATGACGCCGACGATCGCCGCCGCGACCAGGACGCCGAAGAGATCGGTCGCGGCAAACACGATGCCCGCCGCGGCCATCAGCAGCGCGCCGACGATCAAGACCAGGCGGCGGCCGTATCGATCGGCGTGGGTGGTGAGCCACAGCGAGATGAGCGTGTCGCCGACCAGGGTGAGCGTGAGGATGATGCCGATCGCCACTCCATCGAATCCGCGCGCGGCGAGGTACAGCGCGAGGACGACCGCCAGGAAGCCATAGCCGAACATCCGGATCACGCGGGTTGTGAACAGGAGCCGGCCATCGCGGTCGAGTCCGCGCAGGGCCTGGGCGAGCCCTGCCGATGGCGCGGCGTTCATGCGCCACGAATAGTAGCCAACCCGTACAGGGCTGGTACTTCGGGTCGATTGGTCGGACGCGGGCACTTCGGTACGGTCCGTCCCGATGGCCACGACCAGACCGCGCCCTCGCGCCCCGCTGCCCCACGCGCTCCGGCTCGCGCCGCTCGGCGGTATCCCGAGCTGGCTCGCGGCCGACGTCTACCTGTTCTACACGCTCCTGCTCGCCCCCGTCGCCCTGGCGGTGGCCCTCGGGTCGGGGAGCGGGGGGGATCTCATCCGCGCGTGCCTGCTCAGCGCGCTCTTCGTCCCGCTGCAGGCCTGGCTGGGACACTTCCCCGGGCACCTCCGGCGCACCAGGCCGCTCGGCTGGTCGCTGCTCCGCTTCGGGGTCGTGCTCGCCTACGTGGGCGCCCTCGCCGAGCTGGTTGGAGGTCCCGCCAAGCCACTGGCCTCGCTCTTCGTGCCGGTCGTCGCCGCGGCCGCGGCGGTGGGCGTTCCACAGGGAGCCGTGGTCGCTGCGGTCGCATCGGCCATCTACCTCGCGCCCGAGGTCGATCAGCTCGGCGGCACCTCCCAGGTCGCGGTCCGCGGCATCGCACTCGCCGGGGTCAGCATCCTGCTCGCCTTCGGCACCCGCTCCATCGTCAGCGCCCTCCAGACCGCCGCGCGACAGGTTCGCACCTCCGCGGTCCTCGATCGACGCCGGACGCGCCAGATCGCGGCGATCGAGTCGATCGGCAGGGTGCTCGCGACCAGCGGACCAACCCCGGAGATGCTCGATCAGGTCGTCGGCGTCCTTGTCGGTCGCTTCAGCTATGGGCTCGTATCGATCTACCTCGCCGAACGAGGCGTCGTGCAACTCGGCGCCCAGCGCGGCTATGCGCAGCCGGTCGAGACCTTCGATGGCACGACCGGCGTGATCGGCCGCGTGATGCGCAGCCACGAGCTCGCATTCGTCCCCGACGTGCGGGCCGATCCCGACTACGTCGCGCTCGACCCCGCGGTGGTGAGCGAGATCTGCGCTCCGATGCTGGTCGACGGCCGCTTCCTGGGCATCCTCAACGTTGAAGCGACCTCGCGACGCCTCGACCGGACCGATCGCGACCTGGTCGCGATCCTCTCCCAGCGCCTGGCGGCCGCCGTCGCGCTGGGCCAGGACCGGGGTGCCCTGACCGAGCGGATCAGCGTCTTCAACGACCTGCACCGTTTCACCGAGGCGGTCAACAGCAGCCTCGACCCGAAGCTGCTCTACCCGGCCGTGGCCGAGGCTGTCGCCGACATGCTGCATGCCGAGCTCGTCGCGATCACCGTCCTCGACCGTGCCACGAGCCGATACCTGATCGCTGGAGGGGTCGGCATCACGCCCGCCACGCTGGGCCGTGAGATCCATCCCGGAGAAGGGATGGCCGGACGGGCGATCCGCGAGCGCACCCTCGTCGTGGACGAGCAGTTCGGCCGCGACCAGTATCCCGCCAGCGTCCGGCAGGAAGACATTCCAGATGTGCCGGTCGGCGTCGGCGTGCCGCTCCTGCGCGGCGGCGTGGTCGTCGGCGCACTGACGATCGGTCGCAGGACGCCACTCCGCGCCATCGAGATCGAGGCCCTCGAGCTGCTCGCAGGCCACGCCGCGCTGGCCATCTCGAACGCCTTCCTGCATGCCGACGTGGAGGAGCTCGCCATTCGCGATGCGCTGACCGGCCTCTACAACCGCCGCTACTTCGACGAGACGCTTGAGCGAATGCTCGCCGCGCGCCGGCGCGACCGGCTGAACGGCGCCGGGCCGCTCTCCGCGGTGATCTTCGACCTCGACCACTTCGGCCGCTTCAACAAGCAGCACGGCCACCAGGTCGGTGACGCCGTGCTGCGGCTGTTCGCCGAGATCCTGCGCGCCCGCTTCCGCGCCGCGGACCTCGTCGCGCGCCTCGGTGGGGAGGAGTTCATCGTGATCCTCGACGGCGCCGGGCTGCCTGATGCCCAGCGCATCGCGGAGCAGGTGCGCGCGGCTCTCTCGCGCAAGGCGGTCCCCGGCCAGGAGGGAGAGGTCCTGCACGTGACCGTGTCGGCCGGCTGCGCACAGCTCGACGACACGGAGCCGACGCGCGAGTCGCTGCTGCGCAGCGCGGACGTGGCCCTGTTCATGGCCAAGCGCGCCGGGCGCGACCGGGTGGTCGCCGCCTAGCCGACGGGCAGCTGGAGCG
>JBDUDC010000052.1:0-10019 GCA_040003165.1 Chloroflexota bacterium | reverse complement strand
CAGTGGCGAACGCGTTTGGCGCGGTGTCGTCGATGACGTGGACCCGGGGCATCGGCATCCCGCCCGCCAGCGACATCTCGGTCACGACGTTGACAAGCTGCTGGTAGCCATCCGGGGGGTTCGCGACGTCAAGCTGCCGCGCGGCGCTCGAGGCCAGGACCAGCGCGTCGCCGGCGAAGAACGAGCCGACGCTCATCGCCATCGCGACCGCAACGGCGATCGCGACCCCCCACCAGCCGTAGCCGGTCGCCGCGCCGATCGCCCCGCCGAGCAGCCCAAGGACGACGATCACCGCCGCGACCAGGACCCAGCTCTCGCGCCGGTTGCGCTCGATCTCGCGGTAGAAAGTGGTTGGCGCCGGAGTGGCGCTCATCGGCTCAGGTCTCGAGGTTGACGACCGGGACCGCCGCGTCGGCCTCCTCGATCTGGAAGTAGTCGCGCTCCTTGAAGCCGAAGATCCCGGCCAGCAGGACGTTCGGGAAGGTCTGGATGGCGGTGTTGTACTCCCGCACGCTCGAGTTGTAATGCTGCCGCGAGAAGCCGATCTGGTTCTCGGTCGTCGTCAGTTGCTCCTGGAGCTCGAGCACGTTCTGGTTCGCCTTCAGGTCGGGATAGTTCTCGACCAGCGCGAAGAGCTGCCGGAGGGCGCCGGTCAGAACGTTCTCGGCGGCTGCTGCGGCTCCGGCATTGGCAGGGCCGGCGGCCTGCGCGCTCACCGCCGCGCCGCGCGCCTCCACGACCTTGGTCAGCGTCTCCTGCTCGAAGTTCATGTAGCCCTTGACCGCGTTGACCAGGTTCGGAATCAGGTCGTGGCGGCGCTTGAGCTGGACGCTGATCTGGTTCCACGCCTCGTCGACGGTGTTGCGCAGGCGGACCAGACCGTTGTAGGTGAAGACCAAGAAGAGCGCGATGACCGCGATGACGATCAGGATGATCCAGACGCTGCTAGGCATCGTTGCTACGCTCCGTGTGCTCGAGTTTGTGGTGGGCGGTGAGGGGTTCGAACCCCCGACCTCCTCGGTGTAAGCGAGGCGCTCTGACCAGCTGAGCTAACCGCCCGGCTGCGAGGAGCCTAGCACCTGCGGAAGCCGCCGCCCGCTCGGGCGCGGCCTGATCGGTCTTGGTGGAGGTGGTGCCCAGGCCGGGACTTGAACCCGGATGAGTTGCCTCATACGCCCCTCAAACGTACGCGTATACCAATTCCGCCACCTGGGCTCGAAGGGTGGTACCGAGGGAGGGACTTGAACCCACACGACCGTAATGGTCACTAGGTCCTGAACCTAGCGCGTCTGCCTATTCCGCCACCTCGGCACGGGGCCGGCCGATGATAGCACGGGCCTTCAGAGGCTCGTGAACTTCACCAGGTTCAGCAGCGAGAAGCCGACGAACAGCACGGCGAGCACGATCGTGAGGCGGAAGAGGGTCCGCTCGATCCCGCGGCGGCTGCGGTAGGCGGTCACCTCGCCGCCGAATGCGCCGCCCAGCCCAGTGCCTCGCTGCTGCATGAGGATGGCCGAGATGAGCGCGATTGCAAGGATCATCTGCGCGATGATCAGGGGGGTCTGCATGGCCGGCGGAGTATAGCAAGCCGCCCGCTGTGACGCTCCCTACGCGATCAGGCTCGTCCCCGTCATCTCGGGAGGCGTGGCCAGCCCCATCAGCTCGCAGATCGTGGGCGCGACGTCGGCCAGGATCCCGTCCCGCAGCGGCACCCCGCGGTACGCCGCTGCGACGAGGACGAAAGGGACCGGCGAGGTGGTGTGCTTGGTCTGCGGTTTGCCTTCGGTGTCGCGCATCTCCTCGATGTTGCCGTGGTCGGAGGTGATCAGGAGGGCCCCTCCCGCCTCCAGCGTGGCGGTCGCGAGGCGATGGAGGCAGCCGTCGATCACCTCGGCTGCGCGGATGGCTGCGTCCCACACGCCGGTGTGGCCGACCATGTCCGGGTTCGCATAGTTGACGATCACGAAGTCGTACGTGTCTGAGCCGATGGCCGGCAGCAGCCGGTCGGTGATCGGCCCGGCGCTCATCTCCGGCGTCAGGTCATAGGTCGCCACCTGCCGGTTCGACGGGACCAGGATCCGATCCTCGCCGGGCAGCTCCGCCTCGACGCCGCCGTTGAAGAAGTAGGTGATGTGCGCGTACTTCTCCGTCTCGCCGATGTGCAGCTGGCGGAGCCCAAGGCGCGCCAGGTAGGCGGGCAGGGAGTCGATCGCGACGGGCGGGAAGGCGACGCGCACCGGCAGCTCGTCGTGCGCCTGGTACTCGGTCAGGGTCGTGAGCGCGAGGCCGATCGGCACCCGGCCGCGATCGAACGCGTCGAAATCGGGCAGCGCGAACGCAGCCATCAGCTGGCGGGCACGGTCGGCACGGAAGTTCATGTGGACCACCGCGTCCCCGTCCCGCACCGATCCGCCGCGACGGACGACGGTCGGCTCGATGAACTCATCACTGACATCGCGGGCGTACGACTGTGCGATCGCCTCGCTGGCGCTGCCGGCGCTGAGCCCCTCCCCGTGGACGATCGCGTCCCAGGCTCGCATCGTCCGCTCCGAGCGCCCGTCGCGGTCCATTGCGTAGTAGCGGCCGCTGACAGTGGCGATCGTGGCGCGGCCGTCGAGCGTTGCCTCCAGCCGGGGCAGGAGCTGCTCGGCGGAACGAGGAGGGGTGTCGCGACCATCCGTGAACGCGTGGAGCAGCACCCGGTTCGCCGGCAACCCGCAGCGACGCGCGAGCTCCGCCATGGCGACGATCTGCTCATCGACAGCGTGGATCCCCCCAGGGCCGATGAGGCCGAGCAGGTGAAGCCGGCTCCCGCCCTCGAACGCGTGATCCGCGGCCGCCACGAGCGCCGCGTTCTCGTAGAAGCTCGCGTCCTCGATCGCTCGATTGATGCGCGGCAGGTCCTGGATCACCGGGAAGCCCGCGCCCAGGTTCAGGTGGCCGACCTCGGAGTTGCCCATCTGGCCGGCCGGCAATCCGACCGCCTCGCCCGATGCGGCGAGCCGGCAGGTGGGCCATACGGCGGTGAGCCGATCCCAGGCCGGCATCCGGGCGTTGAGGAGCGCGTTGCGGCGCGGGTCGTCGTTGAGGCCGAACCCATCGAGGACGCAGAGCACGACCGGGCGGGGGCGCTCCCTCAACGCGCGGACCGTGCGGCGAGCTGCAGGATCGCGCCGAAGGAGCCGGCATCCAGGCATGAGCCTCCGACCAGCGCGCCGTCGATCTCGGGCTGCTCGAAGAAGGGCGCCGCATTCTCGGCGGTGACGCTTCCGCCGTACAGGATCGGCACGTCGTCCCCCGCCTCGGAGTCCAGCTCGTGGAGGATGGCGCGGATCTGGGTGGCGACCTGCTGCGCATCGGCGGGCGAGGCAGCCTGGCCGCTGCCGATGGCCCAGACCGGCTCATAGGCGACCACCAGCTGGCTGCCGGCGAGCTGCTCGAGCCCGGAGAGGCCTCCCCGCAGCTGTCGGTCGATGACGGCCTCGGTCGAGCCCGCGGCCCGTTCCGCAGCGCGCTCGCCGATGGCCAGGATCGGGCAAAGGCCGTGCCGGGCCGCGCTCGCGACCTTGGCAGCGACCTTCTCATCGGTCTCGCAGTCGTACTGGCGCCGCTCGGAGTGGCCAATGATCACGTACTCCGCCACCGCCGAGAGCATCAGCGGCGAGATCTCACCAGTGAACGCGCCGCTCTCCTCCGCGTGCATGTTCTGGCCACCCACCTTTACGGGGCCGCCCCGCAGCTCGTCGGCCACCGCGGCGAGCCAGATCGCGGGCGGGCAGACGACGGCGATCGCGCCCGACAGCCCCTCCGCGCCGGCCCGGACCCCGGCGGCGAGCGCCAGCGCGGCCTCCAGGGTTGGCGGGTTCATCTTCCAGTTGCCGGCAACGAGGGGGGTGCGCACCGAGGTCTGCCTAGCCATCGGCGGCCAGCTCCACCAGGCGCCGGAGCCGATGGTTGGTCGCCGATCGGCTGATGCCGAGGCCCGTCGCCAGGGTGTCGAGGTCCGCGTCCGGATGCGTCCGCCGCTCGGCGGCGGCCTCCCGCAGGCCGTGCGGCAGGGTGTCGAGGCGGCCGGCCGCAGCAAGCTCGGCGATGGCGTGCAGCTGGCGGTCCGCGGCACGGACCGTGCGGCCGAGGTTTGCCTCTTCCGCATTCAGCATGCGGTTGAGCCGGTTGCGGACGTCTCGGCCGACGCGCGCTGTCTCGAAATCGAGGAGCGCGCGGTTGGCGCCGGCCAGGCGTAGGAGG
Organism: Chloroflexota bacterium; assembly: GCA_040003165.1. GTDB lineage: Bacteria > Chloroflexota > Limnocylindria > QHBO01 > QHBO01 > JALYSK01. The sequence goes on along the minus strand of JBDUDC010000052.1, from coordinate 5,771 downwards.
GTGGCGACCTCTTCCTGGCCCTTGAGGTACACGACATGCCGACCACGCCGCATCAGGCGCGCGGCCCGTACGCCGCACTCCGCCAGGCGGCGGCGGAGCGCGGCGGCATCGCGATTGTCGCGAAAGACGAACTCGACGTGCGGCCCCGCTGCGCCGAGCGAGAGCGACGCGTTGCCGAGCAGCACGCCCCGCAGGAACGAACGCCGGTCGCAGCTTGCCGCGCCGCCCCAATCCCAGTCGCGTGGGAGGCGCGGATCGAGCTGCACCTCGATGTGATGTCGCGCTCGCCGCGCTCCTGCCGGCCCGGCCACCGGCGACGGTGGAGGAGCGGCCTGCACGCCGATCGAAGCGGCGAGATGCATCGCGGTCCTAGCAGTGGCGTGGTCGAACGTGCGGACTCCCCCGTCGCGCGAGCGGCGGCCGTAGAGCAGGCCGGCCAGCTCGGCGAGACGGCAGCAGCTCCGTGCGGGATGGATCCGGGCGAGCTCTCCCTTCACCTCGCCGGCGAGCAGCATGCCTGGTGTCCCTCAGCCGGCTGAGGCGTTGGCCCGGGGGATGCGGCGCTGACGCGGGCGCGTGACCTGGTCCTCCTGCTGCAGGCGCATGAGGGCGGTGGCCAGCTTGGCCGGATCGTGGCGGTGGGCGTTCGTGGCGTCGACGAGATCCTCCTCGATGATGACCACCGGCAGCTCCTCGAGCTTTCGCGCGTCGATCTCGACCGGCTCGCCCATCCAGCCCTCGGGACGTCGCGCCTGTCGGCTGTGGTTGACCAGCACGTAGTCGAAGAGGTCATCTCCAACGTGCTCATACAGCACCTTGAGGTGCGCGGCTGCGGTGTAGTGGTTCGTCTCGCCGGGTTGGGTGGCCACGTTCATGACGTAGACTCGCACCGCGTTGGAGGCGCTCACCGCGTCGCGGATGTCGCTGATCAGCAGGTTCGGCAGGACGCTCGAGAAGAGGCTCCCGGGACCGATGACGACCAGATCCGCCTCGAGGATGCGCTCGAGCGCCTCACTCGTGGCCCGAACGTCGGATGGCTCGATGAAGACCTGCTCGATCGGCTCGTCGGCCTGGCTGATTGCGGCTTGGCCGGTGAGCAGCCGGCCGGAGACGAGGCGCGCCGAGAGATTGAGCGGAACGCTGGTCGCGGGCAGCACCTGGCCACGCACCGCGAGCACGCGGTTCGACTCGCGGACCGCCTCCTCGAAGTCGCCCGTTACGGCGGTCATGGCCGCGATGAAGAGATTCCCGAAGGCGTGGTCGTCGAGGCCCGAGCCCGGCGGGAAGCGGTACTGCATGAGCTGCGTCATGAGCGGCTCGGCATCGGCCAGCGCGGCGATGCAATTGCGGATGTCGCCGGGGGGCACAATTCCGAGCTGGGCGCGCAGCCGTCCACTGCTTCCGCCATCGTCCGCGACGGCCACCACGGCGGTGATGTTGGCCGAATAGCCCTTGAGGCCGCGGAGCAGGGTCGAGAGGCCGGTTCCACCGCCCAGCGCCACGATGCGTGGGCCGCGGGCCAGGTATCGCTTCGTGTAGAGCACCTCCATCACCGAGTCGCCGCGCCCGACGAAGGGCGAGACCACGCTGCGCATGAGGCCCCATACGCCGAGCACGGTGAGGATCGCGCCCACCGACCCGTAGACCGCAGCGCGGATCGGCCGGTCGAGCCAGGCCCCGCTCACGTAGTAGATGATCGGGATCTCGTCCGCGGCGCGCGAGCGGTAGAGGTCGATCAGGTAGACCGCCGCGCCGAGCCCCAGGATGACGATGCCGACGAAGACGAGCAGCAGCCAGCGTTTCAGGTGCATGCCGGGGTAGAGCCAGCGAGGAAGGCGAGGCCTCATCGTGGCAACTCGCGGTGGATCACCGAGACGCTGGCGCCCGGCAGGCTGCCGAGGCGCTTGGCGAGCTCCTCGGCGAGGACGATCGAGCGGTGATACCCGCCGGTGCAGCCGAGCGCGATGCGCAGCTGTTGCTTCCCCTCGGCTCGGTAGGCGGGGACCGTGAGCTCGAGCAGCTCGACGACGAGCTCGAGAAACCGCTCCGCAGCCGGCTGCTCCAGGACGTACTCGCGCACCGGCGCTTCGAGCCCCGAGAGCGGCTTCAGCTCGGGCTGCCAGTACGGGTTGGCGAGAAAGCGGACGTCGAAGACGAGATCTGCCTCGAGGGGGATCCCCCGCTTGAAGCCGAAGGTGACGATGTCGATCCGGAGCAGATCGACGGCCCGCTCGTCGGGCACCAGGTCGAGGAGGCGATCCTTGAGCTGGCCGATCGAGAGGCCACTGGTATCGATCAGGTGGTCGGCGCGCTCCCGGGTCGCTCGCAGGCGTCGCCGCTCCTCGGCGATCCCGGCCTCGATCCCGTCTCCATCCTGCAGGGGGTGGCGGTGGCGGGTCTCGCTGAACCGGCTGACGAGGGTCGCATCGCTCGCCTCGAGATACGCCACGGAGAACGGGACGCCGATCGAGGTGAGCGCCTCGGCCGCGCGATCGATGGCCGGCGCGGGATCGCCGGCGCGGATGTCGAGCACGAGCGCCACCCGACGGAAGCGCGCCGGATCGCTCTGTCGAAGCGCGATGAAGCCGTCGAGCAGGTCCGGCGGCAGATTGTCGACGCAGTAGAAGCCGAGGTCCTCGAAGAGCTTGCTCGCCTGGCTCTTTCCCGCTCCGGAGAGCCCGGTGATGATCAGGACCAGGCCGCGATCGCTCGGTCCCGCCGCCTCGCGCGCGCGCTTGCCGTCTTCCCCTGTCGCCGGCCTCGCGGCGGTCAATTCAGCTCGTGCCACCCGGTGCTCCCGCTCAAATCGGCCCCGAGTATAGCCTTCAGTCGCTCCTGGCAGCCAAGCCGAGGCCGGCCAGCAGCCCAGCCACGGAGGCCACTATCGAGGCGCGAAGCGCCTGGAGGTCGTAGCCGCCCTCGAGCGTCATCGCCACGCCCGGCAGCCCCAACCGGGCCGCGCAGGCGCCGAGCGCCTGGCCGACCGCGTGGTAGCCCGCTTCGGTCACTTCGAGGCCCGCGAGCGGGTCGTCGCGGTGCGCGTCGTATCCCGCCGACACGCAGATGGCGTCGGGCTCATACGCCTCGATCGCCGGCAGCAGGTCAGCCGTCCAGACGCGCACGAACGCGTCGTCGCCGCTCCCCGCGGCGAGTGGGCGGTTGTGCTTCGTGCCCTCGGCTGCGCCCTGCCCGCGCTCCGTTCGGTCACCGGTGCCCGGATAGAAGGGTGACTGGTGCGTGGAGGCGTAGCACAGGTCCGGATCATCATCGAAGATGGCCTGCGTCCCGTCGCCGTGGTGCACGTCCCAGTCGACTACCGCGATCCGCCGCGCCAACCCCGCCGCGCGCAGGTCCGCCACCGCGACCGCGATGTTGTTGAGGAGGCAGAAGCCAGCCGCTCGGTCGACCGCCGCGTGGTGGCCGGGCGGGCGGACCGCCGCGAACGCGACGGACGCACTCCCCTGCGCCACCGCGCGCGCCGCGCCGATGGTCGCGCCAGCCGCGAGGCGCGCGGCCGCCATCGAACGAGCTCCCACCCAGGTTTCCACGTCGAGCCATCCGCCACCGGACGCCGCCTGCGCTTCGAGACCTGCCAGGTGGCCTCGGGAATGGATGCGCAGGAGGGACTCGTCGTCGGCTGGCGTGATCTCCCCACGCTCAAGGTCGACGCCCACCAGCCCCGCCCCGGCCTCCACGCCAGCCACCGCGGCGGCCAGGCGCGCGGGGCGCTCCGGATGACCGGGTGGCGCATGGCCGTCCGCCATCGCGGGGTCGGTCAGGAGCAGGACGCCGGGCACCTTCGGCTCAGCGCCGCATGAGACGAATGACGAGCAGCGAGCCTTCGAAGAGCAGGTACATCACGCTCGACAGGATGAGCGGCGAGATCGGGTCGCCCCCGGGCGTGGCCACGATCGCGAAGATGACGATGCCGAGGATCGTCCAGCGCCGGCTGCGTGCCAGGCGCCGATGGTCGATGATCCCGACCCGGGCGAGCGCAATGAGCAGGATCGGGAACTCCATGACGAGGCCGAAGATCAGCATCATGGTCGTCACGAAGCCAACGTATTCCGGCAGCGTCAGGAAGGGCTCGACCCCCTCCATCGCGAAGGAGAGCAGGAACGTGATGGCGTACGGGATGATCACGTAGCCGACGAAGACGCCCAGCGCGAAGAGGGCGAGCGCGACGATCATCAAGGGCCAGACCAGGCGGCGCTCCGAGCGTGTCAGGCCGGGTGTCACGAAGCGCCAGAGCTGATAGAGGATCACCGGCATCGCCAGTGCGATCCCCAGGAAGCCGGAGATCTTGAGCCGAACGGCGAAGGCATCGGTCAGGCTGGTGACGATCAGGGTCCGATGCGCATCGGGGAGCGGCTGGCGCAGCAGGGCAAGCACCGGCTCCGAGAGGAAGAAGCCGATCACCGCGCCTACGACAATGGCCGCGACGCTGATGATCAGGCGGCGACGAAGCTCCTCGAGATGCTCGATGAGGCTCATGGTCGCCGCGTCTTCAGTCACGGGCGATCAACGTCGTCGGAGCGGACTTGCGTGGCGGAAGCGCCGACAGGCGGAGGTTACTTGGCGTCGCCGCTGTCGCTGGAGGCCGGGCGATCGTCGGAGGGTCGTTTCGGCTCGCCGCGGATCGATTCCTCGATCTCGTTCGACGCCTTGCGGAACTCGCGAATGCCGCGGCCGATGGCATTGCCGATATCGGGGAGCTTGCCAGGTCCGAAGATGATCAGCACGATCACCAGCAGCAGGATGAGCTCCCACGGGCCGGGAACCGGCATTGTTCTGACGCCTCCTCTATCTAGGCGGCGAGTGTAGCACCGGCCTCGCGCATCCGCTCCCGCGCCTCCTTCGCCGCGGCCCGCGCTGCCGCCGCCCAGCCCGAGCCCGCCGACGCCTCGGAGATGCCGCGCGAGATGGAGACCAGGCCCGGCGCCGCAATCCCGTGGCAGTGGCGCACGGCCGCCACCAGGTCGCCGCCCTGCTGGCCGACGCCGGGCACCAGGAAGCCGAGCCCCGGCACCAGCGAGCGGACTCGTTCGAGCTCGGCGGGCGCCGTCGCACCCACCACCAGCCCGACACGGCCATCGGGCCACCGCTCGGCCGCCCATAGCGCCACGCGCTCGAAGAGCGGCTGGCCATCAGTCGCCAGGTCCTGGAGCTGTGCAGCGCTGGGATTGCTCGTGCGTGCGAGGAGATAGACGACGCGTCCCGGATAGGCAAGGAATGGCTCGACGGCATCCTCACCGAGATACGGCGAGAGCGTGACGGCGTCGGCCGCCAGGTGGCCCAACAGCCCTTCCGCATAGCGCTCGGCGCTGTTACCGATGTCCCCCCGCTTGCCGTCGAGGATGCAGAACACCTCAGGCGGGACGTCGGCACGGATCCGCTCCAGCGCGCGCCAGCCGGCGGAACCGAGGGCCTCGTAGAACGCCACGTTCAGCTTGACCGCGGCGGCGTGGTCCGAGACGGCCTCCAGCAGGCCGCGCGCGAACCGCTCGACCCCGCTGGCATCCGGGGAGAAACCCGCCGGCAGGCGGTCGGGGTGGGGGTCGATGCCGACGCAGAGCGGCGCGCGAAGCGTCGCCACGCGATCACGAAGCCGATCGAGGGGACTCAGCGCCGGGACCGCGCTCATGCCACCGCTGCCACAACCGCAGGGGCGGCGCTGATGCGGCGGGCGAGCAATGGGCTCGCCGAGGTGTGCGCGAAGTCGAGCACACGCAGGCGCATCCGCTCGATCCCGCCGAAGGCATCGTGCTCCA
>JBDUDC010000003.1:0-31634 GCA_040003165.1 Chloroflexota bacterium | reverse complement strand
TCGGCAAATTGTCCTCGGTCAGCAGGTTGACTTCGAACGCGGTCTGCGCCACGCCCGACAGCCGCGGCTGGTCCGGCGTCCACGGCTCGTGGTCGAAGTCGCGTCCCAGTCGGTACGGGATGTACTCGTGCGGAAACCACTCCTGGGCGACGCCGAGGTGGCGGGACAGGAGACGCTCCGCTTCTGGCGCGAGCTCGATCAGGACGTTCCGATCAAGCTCAGCCGCGTGGGGCTGTTCGGTCATGGCCCCGAGGATAACGCGCTAACGTGATCTTCGCCGCAGTCCGTGAGCCCTACCGATGAAGATCGCCCCCCACATCCACCGTATCGGCAACGACAGCATCGTCAACGCCTATCTCGTCGAAGAGGCGGGCGAGGTGACGATCATCGACGCCGGTGTGCCGGGCTACTACGGAGACATCCCGCGTGAGCTGGCGGCCATGGGTCGGTCGGTCACCGATGTCCGCGCGCTGGTGCTGACCCACGGCCACAGCGACCATATCGGGTTCGCCGAGCGCCTGCGGCGCGAGCGCTCCGTGCCAGTCTCGGTCCATGAGCTCGACGCGGCCCTGGCCCGTGGCGACGTGCCGAACCCGGCCAAGAGCGGCCCGATGAAGCTTGCTCCCCTGCTCGGATTCCTCTGGTTCGGGGTGCTGCACGGGGCGCTGCGCACGCCGCACCTGCTCGAGGTATCGACCTTCGGCGACGGGGCCACCCTCGACGTGCCCGGCAGCCCGCGGGTGATACTGGTACCGGGCCATACGCCGGGCAGCGCCGTGCTGCTGGTGCCCGCCCTCGACGCGCTCTTCGCTGGCGACGCGCTTTCGACCTACGCGGTCACGACAGGCGTGCGGGGACCCCAGATCGCGCCTTTCACGGCGGATGCGGACGAAGCGCTGGAGTCGCTGACCCGGCTCGAGGGGGTCGTGGCGCGCTGGGTCTTGCCCGGCCACGGGGACGCGTGGGATGGCGGAGTCGCAGCCGCGATCCAGGCGGTCCGCGCGACATCGGGCGCCTTGCCTGGCCGATCGGGCGGGGCATAATGCCGGCACTCACACAGTGCGCATGAGCGCGCCAATCAGAGGGAGGAATTGCCCATGACCAGACCATCCGCCCATCGGTGGCTCGCGATAAGCCTTATCTCGATTCTGTTATCAGCCTTTCCGTCGCTCGTTGCCGCGAACCACTCCTGGGGCGGATATCACTGGGCGCGCACCGCGAATCCCTTCACAGTCCGGCTGGGTGACAACGTCTCGAGCGCCTGGGACGGCTACCTGGCGACGGCATCGTCGGATTGGACGCAGTCGACCGTGCTGAATACCCAGGTGGTCGGGGGGAGTGCAAAGCCGCGGAACTGTCGTCCCACCAGCGGCCGTGACGAGGTGTGCAGTGCCAGCTACGGCACCACAGGCTGGCTGGGAGTCGCCCAGATCTGGATCACCGGCGGTACGCACATCACCCAGGGCACCGTCAAAGTCAACGACACGTACTTCAACACCGCGAGCTACAACACCCCTGCGTGGCGTCGGCTGGTGATGTGCCAGGAGATCGGGCACACCTTTGGCCTGGACCACCAGGACGAAAACTTCGACAATCCCAACCTCGGCACGTGCATGGATTACACGAGCAATCCCGCTGGTCCGCCGAGCAACGAGCATCCCAATAAGCACGACTACGACGAGCTGGTCACGATCTACCGCCACCTCGACAGCTTCACGACCGTTGGCCAGGCGACCACCAGTCGATTGGACGGCCGCGACTGGGGTCAGCAGGTACGCGGATCGCGGAGGTCGGGAAACTCGCTCTTTGTGAAGTCCGATGGTCGCGGCAACGCGATCCTCACATTTGTGATCTGGGCGAGCTGACAGGAGTGGCTCGGCCCTCGGGCCGCCGATGAGCTGACGAGGCGGGCCAAGGCTCGCCTCGTCAAAGCGAGAGCTGCATCGGCCGCAGCGCCGCCGACCCTAGTCCGCCGTATCCTCTCAGCGTGGACCGCTGGCGCACGATCATCGAGCCGTTTCGGATCAAGAGTGTTGAGCCGATCCGGCTGACGAGCGTCGAGGAGCGCCAGGCCAAGCTCGAGGCCGCCGGCTATAACCTGTTCAACCTGCATGCCGACGACGTGCTGATCGACCTGCTCACCGACTCGGGGACCGGCGCAATGAGCAGCGAGCAGTGGGCCGGGATCCAGCGCGGCGACGAGAGCTACGCCGGCTCCCCTTCATGGTTCCGCTTCCTGGAGGCGGTGCGCGAGCTCTTCCCGTTCGAGCACGTGATCCCCACCCACCAGGGTCGCGCCGCCGAGAAGATCCTCTTCTCGGTGATCGGCGGGCCGGGCAAGGTGATCCCCAACAACACGCACTTCGACACCACCCGGGCCAACGTCGAGTTCACCGGTGCGGAGGCGGTGGACCTCGTCATCCCCGAGGGCCGCGAGCCGGCGACGATCCACCCCTTCAAGGGGAACATGGACCTCGAGGCGCTCGACGCGCTCATCGCGGAGCGCGGGCCCGAGCACGTCCCCGTCGTCTTCATGACGATCACCAACAACTCCGGCGGCGGCCAGCCGGTGAGCCTCGAGAACCTGCGCGGCGTGCGCGCCATATGCGACCGATACGACCTACCGCTCTTCCTCGATGCATGTCGCTTTGCGGAGAACGCCTGGTTCATCAAGGAGCGAGAGCCCGGCTACGCCGATCGGCCAGTGGTCGAGATCGTGCGCGAGATGGCCTCGCTGGCCGACGGCATGACGATGAGCGGCAAGAAGGACGCAATCGCCAACATCGGTGGCTGGCTGGCTCTCAACGACGCCGCCTGGGCCGAAGCGTGCCGCAACATGCTGATCCTGACCGAGGGCTTTCCGACGTACGGCGGCCTCGCCGGTCGCGATCTCGAGGCAATGGCCCAGGGGCTGCGCGAGGTGGTGGATCCGGACTACCTGCGCTACCGGATCCGCTCGACGGCGTACCTCGGGGAGGCGCTCTCGGAGGGTGGGGTGCCCCTCGTCCTCCCAATCGGCGGCCACGCGGTTTACCTTGATGCAGCGGCGCTCCTGCCCCAGATCGCCCCGCTCGAGTATCCGGGCCAGGCGCTCGCCTGCGCGCTCTATCGCGAGGGCGGGATTCGCGGCTGCGAGATCGGCAGCGTCATGTTCGGGCGCCATCCCGATGGCAGCGAGGAGCCGGCGCCCATGGAGCTGGTCCGCCTCGCGATCCCCCGCCGGGTCTATACCCAGTCGCACGTCGACTATGTGATCGAGGTGATCCGCTGGGTCGCAGAGCGCGCTGGCGAGCTGCGGGGCTTTCGCATCGCGGAGCAGCCGGCCACGCTCCGGCACTTCACCGCGCGCTTCGCTCCGCTCTAGCCGCCCTCGGGCAACAGCTCGAGGAGTGAGATCGCCGGCATCGGCAGGTCGATCTCCAGCGTCACAGCGCCGTCGGTGACCTCAAATCGTCGCCCGGGCTCAAGCTCCTCGAGTTGGTTCGCCTCGCGCAGGGCCAGCCACTGCTCGTCGGTCGGCCACTCCCGGCCGCCCATGGCCTGCCAGGTTCCGGCGAGGTTCGAATGCTGCCGATCGACGCGGCGGTGACGGAGGCGATACGCACGTGCCTCCAACCCGTGAACCTCGACGGTCAGGCGCCGATCCAGCAGCGGATTGCCATCAGCCTGGGAGGAGTCGATCGCAATGTTCCAGGCCAGCAGCCCGACCCTGCCCGTGTCGTCCCGGGTCGCCACGGCGTCGAGCATGTCGCCCGCCCCATCGCCTTCGATGCTCGTGTCCAACTGCTGGTCCGCCAGCTGCTCGAGCATCCAGAGCGTCCAGTAGCGCGGCTTGCGCAGGTTGCCCACCGTCAACAGCCCGAACCCGCCGTGCAAGAGCCGTGGCGGCCAGCCGAGCTCCTCGAACTGGTCGGATGCGACCCAGTAGGCGAGCGCCTCGAGGCGGCCCATCGCGCTTTTCATGCCGTGCACCAGGTACCCGCCCGCCCATGCAGAGTCGTGGAGGGGATGGAAGTGGCTGGCGTGCGCTCCCCATTCGGTCCACCAGAGCGGCAGCCCGGGATGACCATGGCGCTCGGCGATCGGCCGGAGGTCGAGCGGCGCGTTCCCATAGGTGTGCGTGCTGAGGAAGTCGATCGCCCCGCCCGATGCGTTGACGTGCGCCAGCATCTCGTCAATCCAGCCAACCGCCGCCGAGCTCGGTCCTCCGACGCGGAGGCTCGAGTCGACTTTCTTGACCGCGGCTGCGGTGACGTCGTAGAGGCGCATGTACTCCTGGCGGGTCCCGCTCCAGAACACCTCCAGGTTCGCCTCGTTCCAGACCTCGAAGCCCCAGCCCCGCACTTCCTCGCGGCCGTAGCGATCCACCAGGTAGGCGGTGAGCGCTCTCACCAGGTCGCCCCAGCGCTCCCAGTCTCGCGGCGGCGAGATGATGGCGTTGTACTGGAAGACCGTCCGCTTCGGGTCCCGCGCGAGGTCGCGGGGCATGAAGCTGATCTCGACGATCGGACGCAGGCCGATCTCCAGCAGCCGGTCGTAGACCGCGCCGATGCGCGAGAAGTCGTGCTCGGGGCGGCCATCCACCTCGCGGTAGGCGCCCAGCTCGTCGTGCAGGATGGCGTGCGCGCGCACCGCTTCGACGCCGAGCTCATCGTGAACCGTGCGCAGCGCGGTGCCGAAGTCGTCGCCAATCTCGATCCCGGCAGGGCCCCTGCCGTAGGTGAGCAGAGACAGGTGCTCGGACCCGATGATCGGGCGCCAGGGTCGGGCGAGGCTTCCGATCACGTGCGACACGTCCACCCGCAGCCGGGCACGACCATCGCCGGTCGCCTGCGGCGTGCCCCGCACCGGTGCGCTCGACGGCTGGCCATCGTCGCTGACCGATGCCGCAGCCGCGACCCGATACCACGCCGCCTGGCCCGGCATCCCGCTCGTGTCGCTGAGCGTCGTGTCGGGGATCGGCCGCACGATCGGCTCCCCGACGACGATCGTCTCGAACGGGCCGTCGCGCGCCTCTGAGCGCTGGACGAGGTACCCGGCGGCTCCCGCCACCGGGCCCCAGCTCAGCGTGACCTGGCCACGGCCCTCAGCGATCCGCAGGCCCGACGGGGCGGCGAGGCGCGGCAGCTCGACCGGCGCCTCGACGTCACTGCGCAGCCCGACGCGCGCCTCCCAGTCGACTCGCGCATCGAGCGGCTGGTCGTTCACCTCGTCGGTCAAGGGCCGACGACGCCGGCGTTGAACTCCTCCATCGCCATCAGCGGCTGCAGCGCTGGCTGGAGCGTGACGGCCAGGTAGCCCTGCAGCTGGTTCCCGGTCAGCTGGTTGGCGATGGCCGCCATGATCATCCCCTGGTCGAGGGCGAGATAGCGATCGGCCACCTGTCCGGTGCTCACGTTGATCGCGTCCTTGAAGCCGCCCTTGCCATATGCGGCCGGGAAGGCGCTCTTGAGAGCGGCCAGGTTCGCCAGCGCAGCCGTCGCGTCGAAGTCGAGCGCCAGGAATGACGCGTGCGGCGTCACTACGCCACCGTCGTAATCGGTGATCGCCTGCGGTGGGCGGAAGCAGTTCGGATCCGCCCAGCCGGCGTCGTAGAGGGTGTGGCGCGCTTCATCGGTGGTGTAGCCATCGCCCATGCCGATCGCGTCGACGCCGTATTCCCGGTAGCCTCCAGCGGGATCGCTCGATGGGGAGAAACCCCAGTAGCCGTAGCCGGAATCGGCCAGTCCGTACTCGATCTGCGCCTGCACGTAGAGCGGATGCGTGACGCCCCAGCTGTTCAGGCCCCAATCCTCCTCGGGGACCACCAGCGGGACCATCAGTGCCTCGAACATGCTGCCGCCCCAGGTCGGGACCAGCTTCGTGCCGTGGTATCGGTAGGCGCCTTCGAACACGTGCACGGTCTTCGCGCCAACGGTGTAGTCGCGCCATGCGCCGTCCGGCCTCGCCTCCTGCCACGACCAGTCACAGGTGTTCGGGAAGGTTCGCCACCCGCCGAAGTAGTGGTCCGCCGGAATCTGGCCAAGCGCGATGCCGACGTAGGAGGCGATCCTGGGCTCGGTGTTGAAGGCTCCGTAGTGGTGGCACGTCCACCCGGCGAACGGGGGGTCGTCCGCAGGACGAGGCGGGACGGCGTTCGGATCCGCACGCCTCCGCTCTATACAGTTGGTTGGGCCATTGGTGGGCGTCGCCACCGCACCGATAGGCACCTCCGGCCAGTAGCCGCCGCGAATCAGGCCGGTGCCAGCGTCTGGGTTGGCCCTCGGGTCGTAGTAGAAGCCGAAGTCCATGCTGCTCGCGATCGACCACGCCGCATCGTGCAGCGCAGGATCCGCGTTCGCGACCATGATCAGCGCCGCCGCCAGCCAGCCGTTGTCGACGCTCGAGAGGAATGGATAGACCTGGTTGTGGGGCGGCTCCGGCCAGGTGGTCAGGGTCGCGCCGGTTGCAGGGTCGTACCAGTTGTAGAACTGGCCAGATGCCGCGTGGCGCTCGAGGCGGCCGATGCTGGTGACGGTCTTGGTGAGGCGCGCGGTCGCCTCCGTGGAGCTGATGATCCCGAGATCGCGAGCGGCGAGCGCCGACCAGAGGTACATCCCGATGTTGGTGGGAGAGGTGAAAGCCGACCTGCTCGCGGACCGCAGCTGACCGCCAATGGAATCGGACGGCAGCCCCGTCCGCGGGTTGACGAGCAGCACGAACGAGTGCCACGTGTCGGCGGCGTACCGGAGCAGGGTGGCTTGCTGCGCGGCGTCGAGGGCGGTGGCCTCGGTCGCGGATGCGGCGGTCGAGCTGGCGAAGGCCAGAATGGTTGCCAGGATGCCGGCCAGGATCTGTCGGCGTGCGTTCATGAATAGGTCCCCTCCCTCGGCGCGGCGACTCGCCGCGCCACACTCATTTGAAGCCGGTCATCGCGATGCCCTGGGTGAAGAAGCGCTGCAGCACCAGGAAGACGATCAGGACCGGCAGGATCACGATCACGGCGCCGGCCAGCAGCAGGCCGAAATCGGTCTGGTTCTGCCCGCGCGAGACGAGGGCGAGCGCGACCGGCAGGGTGTACATGTCCTCGGTCTGAGCGACCACCAGCGGCCACAGGAAGTTGTTCCAGCTGGCGAGGAACGTGAGGATCCCCAGCGTCGCCAGGGCCGGCTTGGTGAGCGGCAGAATGATGCGGGCGAAGATGTAGTACTCACCGGCGCCGTCGACGCGGGCGGCGTCGAGCAGCTCGTCGGGCAACCCGGCGATGAACTGGCGCATCAGGAAGACGCCGAACGGGCCTGCCAGGAAGGGCAGTATTAGCCCGGCATGGGTGTTGGCCAGGTGAAGGTTGGCGATCAGGACGAAGAGCGGCACGAAGGTGACCATGCCGGGAACCATCAGCATGCCGAGCACGAGCAGGAAGAGGACGCGCTTGCCCGGGAAGCGGAGTTTGGCCAGGGCATAGCCCAGCATCGAGCAGAAGACCAGGTTGCCCGCCGTCACGGCCGCCGCCACCACCGCCGAGTTGAAGAAATAGCGCGGGAAGTTCAGCCGCTCGAAGAGGCGCCGGAAGTTATCGAGCGTCGGGTGCTCCGGGATCCAGGTAGGTGGCAGCTGGCGCAGCTCGGCGGTCGTCTTGAACGAGCCGAGGAGCATCCAGATGAAGGGACCGATCAGGATCAGCAGCCCGATGATGAGCGGGAGGTAGATCCACCAGGCCGAGCGCTCCCCGCGCCCCGCCTTGCCCCGCTGGTCCGTCGCAACCGCGGGCCGGTCGCGGATCGGTGCGACGCTGGTCATCGGGCCGGCCTCAATCTTCCCGCCCGAGCAGGCGGAACTGGATCAGGGTCAGGCCGACGATCGCCACGAAGAGCACGTAGCTCATCGAGGCCGCGTAGGCGTAGTTGCCGAACCCGAACTGGTTGAAGATGTAGTAGGAGACCGAGAGGGTGTGGTCCAGCGGACCCCCTTTGGTCATCACGAACGGCTCTTCGAAGAACTGGAGGTAGCCGATCGAGGTGATCACCGCTGAGAAGAGGAGCGTCGGCCGCAGCAGCGGGAGCGTGATCCCGCGGAACTGCGCCCATCGGCCCGCTCCATCCAGGTTCGCGGCCTCGTACAGGTCCTGCGGGATCGTCTGCAGGCCGGCGAGGAAGATCACCATCTGGAAGCCCAGGTTGCGCCAGGCCGCCATCACGATCAGCGACGGCATCGCCAGCACCGGATCATTGAGCCAGTCGGGACCGTGGATGCCGAGCATCCCCAGCAGGCCGTTGATGAGCCCGCTCTCGTCGCTGAGCAGCAGCCGCCAGACGACCGCGATGGCCACGATGCTGGTCACGACCGGCAGGTAGTACCCGACGCGGAACACCGCGCGGAACTTGACGATCTGCTGGTTGAGGCCGACCGCAGCGGCGAGTCCCGCGATCATGGTGAGGGGGATGCCGATCACCACGAAGTAGAGGGTGTTGATGACCGTTGTCCAGAATTTCGCGTCCCCGAAGAGCTGGACGAAGTTGTCGAGGCCGACGAAGTCGACGCTCAGCGGATTGCGGATGTCGCTGATGCGCAGGTCGGTGAAGGCCATCACCAGCGAGGCGAGAACCGGCCCCGCCATGAAGATGGCGAAGAGCACCACGAACGGAGCCGCGAAGCTCCAGCCGATGAGCGCCTCCTGCCAGCGGGAGCGTGCCGCGATCTCCGCGGCACCCTCCCCTGCGGCGGCCGCGCGGCCGCTCACGCCCCTAGGACCCCGTGCCGATCGAGGTCGCCTGCTGCTGCATGGCCTTGACCGCGTCGGCCGGGGATTCGGTCCCCTTGGTCGCCTTTTCGACCTCCGAGTCGATCGCGGCCGCGACCTGCTCCCAGGTCGCGATGGTGGGCGGCGACTGTGCGTCGTTCAGCTGGTCGCCGAACTTCGCCACGTTCTCGTCACCCTTCAGCGAGGCGTCGTCCCAGGCAGCCTTCACGGCCGGCAGGTCGTTGACTGTCTTGAACCACTTGACCTGAACCTCGGGCTTGGAGAGGTACTCGACGAACTTCCAGGCGGCCGCACGGTTCTTGCTGTCCTTGAACACGACCAGGTCGCCGCCACCGACGAAGGAGGTTGCCTTCTTCTCCATCGGCATATGCATCAGGCCCCACTTGCCGGTGATCTTGTCTCCGCCGACCTTGGGATCCTTCAGGATGCCGATATGCCACGGGCCGGAGACGAACGCCCCGATCTTGCCGGCAACGAAGCCCTGCTCGAGCGCGTTCGGCTCGAGCGCCGTCGGGCTCAGCTTTCCCTTGAAGAAGGACGTGTAGTACTCGAGCGCCTTCGTCATCTCCGGACTGTCGAGGGTGAACTTTCCCTGGTCGTCGATGACGGTGGCTCCCTGCTGCCACGCGAAGGGCAGGAAGGTCTGCCACGATCCCGTTCCGCCCGCCTGGAGCGAGATGCCCCACTGCGCGCCGGCCTTCGACTTCATTCCCTCGGCCATCTTCATGAGGTCGGCCCAGCTCTTGGGGGCCTCGGTGAATCCGGCCTTGGCGGCCAGGTCGGTTCGGTAATAGATGAGCCTCGTCTCGACGTACCACGGCACGCCGTAGCTGGTGCCGTTGACCACGCTGGTATTGAACGCGCCCTCGAAGAACGACTTCGGATCGAGATTGGCTGGGGTGGCGTCGAGTGCCCCGGTCTTGGCGAACTCGCCCATCCAGGTGGTGCCGATCAGGCTCACATCGGGCGTCGTGTTGCCGGCGATCGCCGTCGTGATCTTGTCGTGAGCGGCGTCCCAGGGGACCGCAGTGACCTTGACCCTCACGTCGGGGTTCTCCGCCATGAAGTCCTTCGCCAGGAGCCCCAGCTTCTCGCCCTCGGTGCCCATCGCCCACACCGTCAGATCGCCGCTCACGGGCCCGCTGCTGACCGCCGGACCGAGGGAGGCTGCGCCGGAAGCGCCTCCGCCTTCGTTGCTCCGCCCACACGCCACCAGCACCAGCGCCAGGATCGCCATGACGACGGCCAGTCGCCTGATCACGTTCATCGTTCCGCTCCTCGTTCCTCTGCTCATGGCCGCGGCTCAGCCGGGATCGGCTGCGGCGGGATGGTCGGGCTCGGGGAGATTCGCTCGGCGGCGGCCGCGCACTCGCCATGGCCGCGAACTGATGCTCGAGCCGCGGTGCGCGCATCCGGAGAAGACGCCTCCCTCACGGCTGCTCACCCCTGCAGAGCGCATGCCCGCCGCACGGGCGAGCGGCGGTTTCAGTTCGGCAGGGTGGTGGGTCGCAGCCCGGCGAGCTGCTCGTCGAAGGCGACGATGCGGTCCTCGAAGGAGCGGAGGTATCCCAGCTCATCGGTGCCGGCCAGCAGCATCGACCGCGAGAAGGGGTCGACCTCGAACTCGAGGCGCTCCCGGTCCGGCAAGTCGATGGTCTGGCCGTCGAGATCGACCGTGATCTCCACTCCCGGATCGGCGGCGACGGCCCGTTCAAGCCTGGCCAGCGCCGGCGGGTCGAGTGCGATCGGCAGGAGGCCGTTCTTCAGGGCGTTGGCGCGAAAGATGTCGGCGAACGACGGGGCGACGACGGCCCGAATGCCCCACCCCGCCAGCGCCCAGGCGGCGTGCTCGCGCGACGAGCCGCAGCCGAAGTTCGCGCCGGCGAGCAGGATGTGGCGCCCCTCCATCGACGGGTCGTTCAGCACGAACTCGGGCCGTGGCGCCCCGAGCCGGTCGTAGCGCCAGTCGGCGAAGAGGCCGGCGCCCATCCCGTCGCGGTCGACCACCTTCAGGAAGCGAGCCGGAATGATCTGGTCGGTGTCGACGTCGTCGCGGAGCAGCGGCAGCACCGCCGAGCGAAACGCGTGAAACGGAGCGCTCATGCCAGCGCCCTGGCATCGGCAAGGTGGCCGGCGATCGCCGAGGCGACCGCGGTGAGCGGGGAGGCGAGGAAGGTCCTGCCGCCCTGCCCCTGTCGCCCCTCGAAATTCCGGTTCGAGGTGCTGACCGCGTACTGGCCGGGCTGCAGCTCGTCGCCGTTCATGGCCAGGCACATGCTGCAGCCGGCCTCGCGCCACTCGGCGCCCGCATTGCGGAAGATGCTGTCGAGCCCTTCCTCCTCGGCCTGGCGCTTGACCTCGGTCGAGCCGGGGACGACGAGCATCCGCACGTCGCGATCGACCAGTCGGCCCTCCAGTAGTCCGGCCGCCTCGCGCAGGTCACTGATGCGCGAGTTCGTGCACGAGCCGATGAAGACGACGTCGATCGGCTGTCCGAGTATCGCGTCGCCGGGATTGAGGCCCATGTACTCCAGCGCGCGGACCAACCCTGCGCGACGGGACAGATCGGGGAGGGAGGCGGGGTCCGGGATGCGCGAGTTGATCGGGAATCCCATCCCGGGGTTCGTGCCATACGTCACCATCGGCTCGAGCTCGGCGGCGTTCATGCTGACGTTGCGATCGTAGGGAGCGCCTTCGTCGGAGGCGAGCCCACGCCAGGCACTCACGGCGACCTCCCATTCCGAGCCGCCGGGCGCATGCGGGCGACCGGCGAGGTACTCGAAGGTCGTCTCGTCGGGGCTCACCAGGCCGGCGCGCGCGCCTCCCTCGATGCTCATGTTGCAGATCGTCATGCGCTGCTCCATGCCGAGCGCCCGGATCGCCTCGCCGCCGTACTCGAACACGTGGCCGGTGCCACCGCTTACCCCGATGCGGGCGAGGAGGGCGAGGATGACGTCCTTGGCAGCGACCCCCGGGGCCAGCCGGCCGTCGATGCGCACCTCGTAGCTGCTGGGCCGATGCTGGAGCAGGCATTGCGTCGCGAGGACGTGCTCGACCTCGCTGGTGCCGATCCCGAAGGCGAGCGCGCCGAACGCCCCATGGGTCGCGGTGTGCGAGTCGCCGCACACGATCGTCATGCCCGGCTGCGTCAGGCCGAGCTCGGGGCCGATGACATGCACGATCCCCTGGTGCGGCGAGCCGACGCCGTGCAGCGGGATGCCGAACTCCGCGCAGTTCTCCTCGAGCCGTCGAATCTGGGTCGCTGCCTGGAGGTCGACGATCGGGAGCGATCGGTCCGTGGTCGGGATCGAATGGTCGACCGTCGCCAGCGTGAGATCCGGGCGTCGCACGCCCAGGCCCTTCTCGCGGAGGCCGTCGAACGCCTGCGGGCTGGTCACCTCGTGGACGAGGTGCAGGTCGACCGCCAGCACGCTCGGCATGCCCGGGGCGGAATGCACCGCGTGACGATCCCAGATCTTGTCGACGATCGTGCGCGGGCGTGGGGAGTCGGAGGTCAAGTCGCTCATCGGTTCGGCCACCCTAGCGGGCGTGTCAAGTAAGGTAGCGCCGTGAGCGAAACCGCGCCGGCGTACGACCCTCGCGAGCACAGCCGCCTCCTCGTCGACGGGCCGGACCGCGCGGCCGCGCGCGCCATGCTCAAGGCCATCGGGTTCACGGATGCCGACCTCGCCAAGCCGATCATCGGGGTCGGGACGACCTGGATCGAGACGATGCCGTGCAACTACAACCAGCGCGACCTCGCCGTGGTGGTCAAGGAGGGGATCCGCGCCGCCGGCGGAACGCCGATGGAGTTCAACACGATCGCGGTCAGCGACGGCGTCTCGATGGGCACCGAGGGGATGAAGGCGTCGCTCGTCAGCCGGGAGGTGATCGCCGACTCGATCGAGCTGGTCGCCCGCGGCCACCTCTTCGACGGGCTCGTCTGCCTGGTGGGCTGCGACAAGACGATCCCGGCAGCCGCGATGGCTCTTGCCAGGCTCGACCTGCCGGGGCTGGTGCTCTACAACGGCACGATCAATCCGGGAGTGCTGCGCGGCCAGCGCAACGCCACGGTGGTAACCGTCTTCGAGGCGATCGGGGCGTACCGCGCCGGCAAGATCAGCCTCGAGGAGCTGCGCGAGATCGAGGACGTCTCATGCCCCGGCCCGGGTGCGTGCGGCGGCCAGTTCACCGCCAACACGATGAGCACCGCGCTCGAGTTCCTGGGGATCTCGCCGGGCGGGCTGAACGGGATTCCGGCCACTGACCCCGCAAAGACCGATGCGGCGCGACACAGTGGCGAGCTCGTCATGCGGCTGGTGAACGAGGGGATTCGGCCGAGCGCGATCATGACGCGGCCGGCGATCGAGAACGCGATCGCCTCGGTCGCGGCGACCGGCGGCTCGACCAACGCCGTGCTCCACCTCCTCGCCATCGCCCACGAGCTCGGCATCGCGCTCGATATCGACGATTTCGACCGCATCGCGTCCCGGACGCCGATCGTGGCCAGCCTGATGCCCGGCGGTCGCTATACGGCGGTCGACATCCACGAGGCGGGCGGCAACGGCCTGGTCGCACGCGAGCTGGTGCGTGGGGGGATCGTCGATGGCTCGACCCGCAACGTTGACGGACGGACGCTGTCCGAGGTCGCCGACGCCGCGGTCGAGACTCCCGGACAGGAGGTCGTCGTCTCGATCGAGCACCCGATCAAGCCGACCGGCGGCCTCGCCATCCTGCGCGGCTCGCTGGCGCCCGAGGGATGCGTCGTCAAGCTCGCCGGGCACGAGCGCCGGCTGCATCACGGGCCGGCCCGCGTCTTCGACTCGGAAGCGGCCTGCTACGACGCGGTGCGTGCTCAGCGGATCGGCCCCGGCGACGTGGTCATCATCCGCTACGAGGGGCCGGTGGGCGGCCCGGGGATGCAGGAGATGCTGAGCGTCACCGCCGCGCTGGTGGGAGAAGGGCTCGGCGACGAGGTGGCGCTCATCACCGACGGTCGCTTCTCCGGCGGAACGCACGGGCTGATGATCGGCCACGTGGCCCCGGAGGCGGCGCTCGGCGGACCGATCGCGCTGGTCGCGGAGGGTGACCAGGTCACGATCGACGTCGACGCCCGGCGTGTCGATCTCGACGTCGACCCGGAGGAGCTGGCATCCCGGCTCGCGGCGTGGCGGGCGCCTGCGCCGCGCTATACGCGAGGTGTCATGGCCAAGTACGCGGCCCTCGTCTCGTCGGCGTCGCGGGGGGCAGTGACCTGAAGTACCATTGGGGCGAACTTGACACCGCTGCTAGGGTCCTCCCAATGCACTCGTTGAGCCGCATCGGCCAGTCGCGAACGTCCGCCCCGCTCGGCAACGGGCTGTTCGTGCTTCTCGTAATTCTTCGCCTCGTCATCCTCCTTGGATGGCGGGATCGAGGACGTGCCGACGGCTGAGCACCACGGGCACTCATGACCTTCGACTCCCGCCGATAGATCCGGCGGGTTTTTCATTTCACGAAAGGGCACTCATGGCATCACTTCCGATTCCAGCGTCGCGACCGGGCGGGGACCCGTCGTCGGAGGTCGCTCCGCGGATCGGCGCGCGAGCCCTGTGCGAGGGGCTCGTGGCGCGCGGCGTGACCACGATCTTCGGCTACCCGGGCGGGACGGTCCTGCCGATCTACGACGTGCTGCGCGAGTTTCCGCTGCGCCACATCCTGGTCCGGCACGAACAGGGCGCCGCCCATGCTGCCGATGGCTTCAGCCGGGTCACCGGCGAGGTCGGGGTGGCGATGGCCACCTCCGGGCCGGGCGCCATCAACCTGATCACCGGGCTTGCCACGGCGATGATGGACTCGGTGCCGATGGTCGCCATCACCGGCAACGTTCCGCGCGCGCTGCTGGGACGCGACGCCTTCCAGGAGACCGATATCGTCGGAATCGCGCTGCCGGTCACCAAGTACGCCGCCCTCGTCACCGATCCGGACGAGGTTCCGCTGGCGATCGCGGAGGCGTTCGAGATCGCCTCGACCGGGCGGCCCGGGCCGGTCCTTCTCGACTTCCCGAAGGATGTGCTCCAGATCGAGACCTCGGCGCCGCATCCCGGCCCCGGGGACCTGCGCCTGCCCGGGCTCCTGCGTCCGGCCCGCGGCGACGTGCCCGAGGCGGACGAGCTGGCCGAGATGATCGCCGCCGCCGAGCGGCCGCTGATCCTCGCCGGCCACGGGGTCCAGATCGCGCACGCCACCGAGCTGCTGCGGGAAGTGGCCGAGCGATCCGAGATCCCGGTCGCGCACACCCTGCTCGGCATCGGGAACATGGACGAGACGCATCGGCTCAGCCTGGGCTATGCCGGAATGCACGGCTGGATGCACGTCAACAAGGCGATCCAGCAGTGCGACCTGCTGATCGGGATCGGAATGCGTTATGACGACCGGATCACGGGCAAGACCTCGACCTTCGCTCCGCGCGCGCAGATCGTGCACGTCGACGTCGACCGCTCCGAGATCGGCAAGAACGTCCGCGCCGATCTCGGCATCGTGGCCGACGCAGGTGACTTGCTGGCCGCTTTGCTGCGACGCCTGCCGCGCGCGCCCTACCGCGAGGCGTGGTGGGCGGAGCTCGAATCCTGGCGCGACGTGTCGCTGCAGCGATCGTGGCACGGCTCGGGCGCCTGGCGCCAGGGTCGCCTCTCGGCCGACTACGTGGTCGAGCAGATCGGTGAGGCGACCGGCCACACCGCGACTCTCGCCAGCGACGTCGGCCAGAACCAGATGTGGGCGGCCCGCTACTTTGGCTTCCGTCGCCCCTACGCCCACGTCTCGAGCGGCGGACTGGGGACGATGGGCTTCGGCGTTCCGGCGGCGATGGGCGCGGCGGTGGGCAGGCCGGAGCACGAAACGTGGGCGATCACCGGCGACGGCGGCTTCCAGATGACGATGCAGGAGCTGGCCACGCTCGTCGCGGAGCAGATCCCGGTCAAGATTGCGGTCCTCAACAACCACAAGCTCGGGATGATCCGGCAGTGGCAGGAGATCATCTACGAGGGGAACTTCCACTCCGCGGAGCTCTTCGGGCCTGACCTCGTCCGGCTCTGCGAGGCGTACGGGATGCCGGGCTTCCGGGCGACCACGCCGGACGAGGTGGTCGATGCCATCGCGGCGGCGCGCGCGGCGCCCGGACCGGCGCTGATCGACTTCCAGCTGGACGATGCGCAGAACGTGTATCCCATGATGCTGCCCGGCAAGGGCCTGTCCGACATGGTCGAAGGCGGCGCATGACCGATGCGAACGCGCGCCACGTGGTGAGCGCGCTGGTCGTCGACAAGCCGGGCACCCTCAACCGGGTCGCCAGCCTGCTGCGGGCGCGATCCTTCAACATCGAGTCGCTGACCGTGGGCACCACCCACGAGCCCGGACGGTCGCGGATGACGATCGTGATCCGTGGCGACGACGCGCACACCCACCAGGTCCTCGCCCAGCTCAACCGGCTGATCGAGGTGCTCGAGGTGGTCGACCTGACCGATGCCTCCCGCTTCGAGCTCGAGCTTGCGCTCGTCGAGTGCTCCGTGCCGGTCGACGCGGCCGCGCGTCGGGCGATCAAGAGCGCGATGGCCGCCGCCGGCGGCGAGCTCCTCACCGCCGGCCCGGATGGCTGGCGCCTTCGCCTTGCCGCCGCGCCCGCCCAGATCGAGATTGCGCTCGCCGCACTCCGCGGCCACGGGCTGCGAAACCTTGTCCGTGCCGGATCGGTGGCGATGGCCGCCAGCACCCCAACCCAGATCGGAGAGAAGCCATGACCAAGCTCATCTACGACCGCGATATCGATGCCGAGGCGCTGGCCGGCCAGCGGGTGGCGGTGATCGGCTACGGCTCGCAGGGAGAGGCCCACGCTCGCAACCTCCACGACTCGGGGATCGACGTCGTGGTCGGGCTGCGCCCAGACTCGCGATCGGCAGACGGCGCGCGCGAGGCGGGCCTGACCGTGACCGATGCGGCGCAGGCGACCGCGACCGCGGACGTGGTGATGCTGCTGGTGCCGGACACCGCCGCGCCGGCGGTCTACCGGGACGAGGTCGAGCCGAACCTCCGCACCGGCGCGCTGCTCCTCTTCGCGCACGGCTTCAACATCCACTTCGGCGAGATCGACCCTCCGGGCGGCGTCGACGTCGGGATGGTGGCCCCCAAGGGACCCGGCCACCTGGTGCGCCGCCTCTACACCGAGGGCGCTGGCGTTCCCTCGCTCTACGCGGTCAACCGGGACGCCACCGGCACGGCGCGCGCGCGGACCCTCGCCTACGCGCGCGGGATCGGTTCCGGGCGGGCCGGCGTGCTGGAGACGACCTTCGCCGAGGAGACCGAGACCGACCTGTTCGGCGAGCAGGCGGTCCTGTGCGGCGGCGTCAGCGCCCTCGTCAACGCGGGCTTCGAGACGCTCGTCGAGGCCGGCTATCAGCCCGAGCTCGCCTACTTCGAGACGATGCACGAGCTCAAGCTGATCGTCGACCTGATGTACGCCGGCGGGCTGTCGTATATGCGCTACAGCATCAGCGACACCGCCGAGTACGGGGACTACGTCTCGGGCAAGCGGATCATCGACGATCGGGTGCGGGCGGAGATGCAGCGCATCCTCGCCGAGATCCGCGACGGCTCGTTCGCCGAGCGCTGGATCGCCGAGGGCGCAGCGGGTGGCGGCGAGTTCCGGCGCATGCGAGCCGAGGCGGCGAAGGCGCCCATCGAGGCTGTCGGGGCTGAGCTGCGCGGCGCGATGAGCTTCCTCTCACCGAAGCAGGCGCCGGCCGGCTGGGTCGACCGCGCGCCGGCGGAGGCGAAGCGCTGATGCCGCGTCGCATCCGGATCTTCGACACGACCCTGCGCGACGGCGAGCAGGCGCCCGGCGCCTCGCTCACGATCGACGAGAAGGTCCAGATCGCGCGTCAGCTGGCGCGGCTGCGGGTCGACGTCATCGAGGCCGGCTTCCCGGCGGCCTCGCCGGGCGAGGCGGAAGCGGTGCAGCGCATCGCACGGGAGGTCGGATCGGCGGCCAAGGCGCCCGCCATCGCGGCCCTTGCCCGCTGCGTGGAGGCTGACGTCTCGGCGGCAGCAGCGGCGCTCGCCCCGGCCAGGCACCCGCATCTGCACGTCTTCATCGCCACCAGCGAAATCCACCTCGTCCACAAGCTGCGCGCGACCCGCGACGAGGTCCTGGAGCGGATTCGGGGGCGCGTCGCCCAGGCCCGGGCGGCGGTCGGCGCCGACGGCACCGTGGAGTTCAGCGCGGAGGATGCCAGCCGGACCGAGCTCGACTACCTGCTCGCCGCCTACGACGAGGCGATCGCGGCGGGAGCCAGCGTGATCAACGTGCCGGACACGGTCGGCTACGCGGAGCCGGACGAGTTCGCGGCGCTGGTGCGCAGCGTCGTGCGCGCGGTCGGGCGCCGAGCGACGGTCAGCGTCCATTGCCACAACGATCTCGGTCTCGCCACTGCCAACACCCTGGCCGCCATCCGCGCCGGGGCGCGACAGGTCGAGGTGACCGTCAACGGCATCGGCGAGCGGGCCGGCAACGCCTCGCTGGAGGAGGTCGTGATGGCCCTCCAAACCCGTCCCGGCCGCTACCGCGGAGCGACCACCGGGATCGCGACCGACCAGATCATCGCCGCCAGCCGGATGGTCAGCTACCTGACCGGCCTCGCGGTGCAGCCGAACAAGAGCGTGGTCGGCGCCAACGCGTTCGCCCACGAATCGGGGATTCACCAGGACGGGATGCTGAAGAACCCGCTCACCTACGAGATCATGACCCCCGCGTCGGTGGGGCTCGCGAGCTCGTCGCTGACCCTCGGCAAGCTGTCGGGGCGGCGTGGCTTTGACGATCGCCTGCGCCGTCTTGGGATCGAGCTCGAGCCGTCGGACCTCGACACCCTCTACACCGAAGCGATGGCCCTCGCCGACCGCAAGAAGCAGGTCACCGATGCCGACCTGCTGGCGCTCGCCGAGCAGCACGTCGATCCGGTGCCGCAGCTCGTCCGGCTCGAGCACTGGGCCGCGGCCAGCCGCCAGGGCGAATCGAGCAGCGGCAGCGTCAGCCTCTTCTTCGAGGGCCATACCTTCCGCGCCTTCGCGGGCGGCAACGGCCCGGTCGACGCGCTGCTCAACTCGGTCGACAACGCGCTGGTGAAGATCATCGGCGGGCGACCGTCGCTGGTCGACTACCAGCTGCGCAGCGTCGGAGCCGGCGAGGACGCCCAGGGCGAGGCGACCGTCAAGATCTCGGCACCCTCAGTCGATGCTGAGCCGCCGCCGGTCTACACCGGGCATGGCCTCTCGACCAATGTCGTCGAGGCGAGCCTGCGCGCCTACCTTGCCGCCATCAACAAGCTTCTCGCCGAGCACCCCGCCACCGCCGAGGCGGTCGAGGCGGCGCAGGCAGCGAATCCGTCACGAACGTCGCGCGCCCCCGTCGCGAGCGGCCCGACGAGCGGCGGATGAGCTCCTACCGCGTGGCCTACCTGCCCGGCGACGGGATCGGCCCCGAGGTGAGCGCGGCAGCCCGTCGCTGCGTCGACGCGGCTGGCGAACGATTCGGCTTCGGCGTCGCATGGGACGAGTGCCCGGTCGGTGGACAGGCGATCGACGAGCACGGCTCGGCTCTGCCGCAGGCCACGCTGGACGCATGCGTGGCGGCCGATGCGGTCCTGCTCGGCGCGGTCGGTGGTCCGCGATGGGATGATCCCCGCGCCGCGGTGCGGCCTGAGCAGGCGCTGCTGGGGCTGCGCGCCGGCCTCCAGCTCTTCGCGAACCTGCGCCCGGTGCACGCGTACCCGCAGCTCGCCGCGGCTTCGCCGTTGCGCGCCGAGGTTCGCGACGGGACCGACCTGCTGATCGTGCGCGAGCTGACGGGCGGCCTCTACTTCGGTCGCCCGCAGCATTGGAACGGCGACGAGGCGGTCGACACGCTGCGCTACACCCGCCCGGAGGTCGAGCGTGTTGTGCGACTCGCCTTCGAGCTGGCGGCCGGCCGGCGCGCGCACCTGACCAGCGTCGACAAGGCAAACGTGCTGGCCAGCAGCCGCCTCTGGCGCGACGTGGTCGACGCCCTTCGCCCGGAATTCCCCTCCGTGACGGTCGAGCACGCGCTGGTCGACTCGACGGCGCTCGCGCTCGTGCGAGGCCCGGCGCGCTTCGACGTCATCGTCACCGAGAACCTGTTCGGCGACATCCTCTCGGACGAGGCGGCGGCGATCTCCGGCTCGCTGGGGCTGATGACCTCGGCCAGCCTGGGCGACCGGGTCACCGAGCACGGACGCTTCGGCATGTACGAGCCGGTGCACGGCAGCGCCCCGGACATCGCCGGCCGCGGAATCGCCAACCCGCTGGCCGCGATCGGATCGGCGGCACTGATGCTGCGCTGGTCGCTCGGCGAGCCGGCGGCGGCGGATGCGCTCGATGCTGCATTCGAGGCCGCGCTCGAGCTGCGCACCCCCGATCTCGGCGGCCGCGCGACCATGGCCGAGGTCGAGGACGCCGTCCGTCGCAGCATCGGCTCGAGGGTGGCGGCATGACGCCGGTGATCCTGTACGACACGACGCTGCGCGACGGGACTCAGCGCGAAGGGCTGGTCCTGTCACTGGCGGACAAGCTGAAGATCGCGCGGCGCCTCGACGACTCGGGCTTCGCCTACATCGAGGGCGGATGGCCCGGCTCCAACCCCAAGGACGAGGAGTTCTTCGCGTCCGCCCGGACGATGACCTGGAGGCATGCGCGGATCGCGGCCTTCGGGTCGACCCGGCATCGGTCCAGCAGCGCGGCCGACGACGGCAACCTGCAGGCGCTGGTCGCCGCCGAGACGCCCGTCGTCACGATCTTCGGCAAGAGCTGGCTCCTGCACGTGACCGAGGTCCTGGGCGCGACCGCCGACGAGAACCTGGCCATGATCGCCGACTCGGTGGCGCACCTCCGGGCCGCCGGTCGCGAGGTGATCTACGACGCGGAGCACTTCTTCGACGGCTACAAGGCCGATCCCGCCTACGCGCTCGCAACCCTGCGCGCCGCCCATGCGGGCGGGGCGACCAGCCTCGTCCTGTGCGACACCAATGGCGGTTGCCTGACCGACGAGGTCTCGCGGATCGTATGGACCGTGATCGACGAGCTGGAGCTCGACACGACGTACGGAATCCACGTCCACGACGATGCGGGCCTGGCGGTCGCGAACTCGCTCGCCGCGGTGCAGGCCGGAGTGCGGCAGGTGCAGGGCACGATCAACGGCTACGGCGAGCGCTGCGGCAACGCGAACCTGGTCACCATCTGGGCGGACCTTGCGCTGAAGATGGAGGTGCCGACCGTCCCGGCGGGGCAGGACCTCGCCGGCCTGGCTGAGCTGTCGCGCTACGTGGCCGAGGTGGCGAACCTCGTCCCGGACAACCACCAGCCCTACGTCGGCGCGAGCGCGTTCGCGCACAAGGGCGGCGTGCACGGCGCCGCCACCGCTCGCGTGGAACAGGCCTACCAGCACGTCGACCCGGCCACCGTGGGCAACGTCATGCGGCTGGTCGTCAGCGAGCTGGGCGGGCGGGCGAGCACGCAATGGCGCGCCGAGCAGCTCGGCCACCGGCTCGAGGGCCAGGTCGACGCGCGCACGCTGAGCGACCTCGTCAAGCGGCTCGAGGCCGAGGGCGCCAGCTTCGAAGGCGCCGAGGCCTCGTTCGAGCTGCTCATCCGCCGCGGCCAGCCGCGGTACACGCCTCCCTTCCGGGTGCTCGACTTCACGGTCATCGTCGAGCAGCGGGAGGGCCGAGACGTCCGAGCTGAAGCCAGCGTCAAGGTCGAGGTCGACGGAGAGCTGCTCCACACGGCCGCCGACGGAAACGGTCCGGTGAATGCGCTCGACCAGGCGCTGCGCAAGGCGCTGCGCGCGTTCTACCCGCAGATCGACGACGTCCAGCTGGTCGACTACAAGGTCCGCATCCTCGATGGAGAGGCTGCCACCGGGGCACGGACGCGAGTCGTGATCGAGTCGCGCGGCGCATCGGCCGGCTGGTCGACCGCGGGCTCGCATACCAACATCCTGGCCGCATCGGTTGCCGCCCTGACCGATTCGTTCGAGTACGCGCTGTGGAAGGACGGCGCGCAGCTGCGCCCCCACGACGAGCGGCACTTCACGACGCTGCGACCCGCGCCCTCCGTTGCCCCGCTGCTCGAGCGAGGAGGCAGGCCGTGACAACCGAGATCGTCGGCGCGAGCTCCCTGCCCGCGTCGGCGCAGGGGAGCGATGGGCGCCGGCTCGAATCGGCCGCGTGGGCCTACTTCGAGGGAGCCCTGGTGCCCTTTGGCGAGGCGAACCTGAGCATTGCGACCCATGCCCTGAACTACGGGACCGCGATCTTCGAGGGGATCCGCGCCTACCGCCAGGACGACGGCAGCCTCGCGATCCTGTTTGCGCACGAGCACTACGCTCGGATGCTGCGCAACGGGCGGCTGCTGCGGGCCGAGGTCCCCGAGACCGCCGACGAGCTGGTCGAGCTGACTCGCGAGCTGCTGCGTCGCAACGGTGAGGCGGCCGACATGTACATCCGCCCGCTCCTCTACAAGGCGGCGCGCTCGGTCCGCCTCCAGCTGAGCGACCTCGAGGACCGGGTCGCGATCTACGCCTTCCCGCTCGGCGACTACGTTCCGACCAGCGGGCTGCGGGTGTCGGTCTCCGCCTGGCAGCGGGTCAACGACAACGCGGTGCCCGCTCGGGCGAAGATCACCGGCTCGTACGTCAACGCGTGCCTCGCGGTCGAGGATGCCCACGCCGCGGGCTACGACGAGGCACTCCTGCTGACGGCCGACGGTCATGTGGCCGAGGCCTCGTCGGCGAACCTGTTCCTGGTCCGCGATGGCGTGCTCGCCACTCCGCCGCTGACCGACGACGTGCTCCCGGGCATCACCCGCCAGGCAGTCATCACCCTCGCGCTCGATGGAGGCTATCTGGTGGAGGAGCGCAAGATCGACCGCACCGAGCTCTACGTGGCCGATGAGCTCTTCCTGACCGGCACCGGAGCGCAGCTCGCGCCGGTCGCCTCGATCGACGGTCGGCCGATCGGCGATGGCGCCGGCTATCCCATCAGCGCTGATCTCGCACGACGTTACTTCGCCGCCGTCCGCGGTCGCGACCCCGCGTACGCCTCTTGGCTCACTCCCGTCTAGAACGACCGCTCTCGCACGAAGGATCGAACCGAACCATGAGCACACCCTCTTCTTCTCACGCAGCAGCCCTGACCCCCGACGCCGCCTTCTCGCTCGAGCGCTGGTCGGCAAGCTCCGGCAGCGACCGCACCAGCCGGGCGAGCCTGGTCCTCATCGGCGGCGGGCGGCGCTGGTACGCGCATGCCAACGGCAATGGTGCGATTGACGCCCTGATGCGCTCGGTCGACGAGGCCCTGGCGCGCGTGCTGACCAGCCCAGTCGACCTGCTGACCTACAACGTCCACGCCAGCGGGCACGGCCACGCGACCGCGGCCACGGTCACCCTGAGCGTGCGTGACGCAGGCTCGCGAGCCGGGGCGCCCGCCTATCCCGGGCGCGCGGTGCACGACAACGTCCTCGAGGCGAGCGTCGTCGCCTATCTGGATGCCATCAACGGGCTGGTGGCCGATCGCGAGATCGACGTCGCCGCGGTTGCGCCGCTGGACGGCGTGTCGCCCGATTCGATGGAGCCCGAAGGCGACGACGCCCGGACGCATGCCCGCGGCCGCATGATGGACGCCTATAACCCTTGAGCACCGAACCGCGCCTGCGCGTTGCCTTCGGTGGCGAGCCCGGTGCGTACGGCGAGGAGGCGATCCTCGGCTACTTCGGAGCCGATACGGCGCTGCCCGTCGGCGCCGCCACCTTCGCGGCCGCCGCGCGGCTGGTCGAGGACGGCGCCACCGCAGCGGCCATGCTTCCGATCGAGAGCTCGCGGGCGGGCACGGTGGGCGATGCGGTCGACGTCCTGATCGGCGGGACGCTGCGCGTCCGCGGCGAGCTCCTGCTCCCGGTGCGCCACCAGCTGCTGGCCCTACCCGGCGTTGGGATCGACGACATCGAGCGCGTGGCGAGCCATCCGCAGGCCCTCGCGCAGTGCGATTCCCTGCTGACCGAGCATGGCTGGCAGCCGATCCCCAGCGGGGATACCGCGAGTGCGGCGCGGGCACTCGCAGAGGACGGAGATCGCCGGACCGCCGTGATCGCATCGATGCATGCCGCGAATCGTTACGGCCTGCAGATTCTTGCCGACTTGGCGCGGGAGGATCGGAATGTGACCCGCTTCGTGCTCGTCACGCTGCCGGAGCGCACGCTCCCCGCGGGCAGCGGGCCGTTGGCACCGGCGCCCGACGCGGCGAGAGCCTCGATCATCAGCTTTGAGACGAAGCACATGCCGGGCGCGCTATACGAAGCGCTCGGCGCATTCGCCCAGGCCGGCGTGAACCTCAGCCGGATCGAATCGCGCCCGACGCGCAACGTGCGGTGGGAGTACCGGTTCCTGGTCCAGATCGAGGGCGACACCGACCGGCCGCCGGCGTCTGAGGCTCTCGCCGCGCTCCGCGACCATGCGCACGCCGTTGCGGTGCTGGGCAACTTTCCGTCCGCCCGGGCCTAGAGGATCCGCTCGAGCAGCGCGAAGCCCTCCGGCGGACCTGGCCACAGCTCGCGCAGCCGAGGGCGGCCGACGCTGCGCGCCACCCAGCGCAGTACCAGCGCCGTCACGACCAGGTCGTCGAGCGGCCCGATCACGGGCAGGAACTCCGGCACCAGGTCGATCGGGCTGGCGATCCAGATCATCAGCCCGATCAACGCCGCTCGCTGGCCACGGGTCGTGCCGGGATCCGCAAGCAGGCGGCGAACCAGGCGCAGGACGTCCGGCAGCAGCCGCAGCGCAGGGCCCGCGATGTCGCGCGACGGCCGATGCAGCCAGATCAGCAGGACGGCGAGGAGCCACACGCCGAGCAGGATCGCCACGCTGACGAGGAGCGGCGTGAGCCAGGCGGCCAGGCTTCAGGCCCTGCCGAACAGGAGCGCGGCATTCATCCCGCCGAAACCGAACGAGGTCGAGAGCGCGACATCCACCTCGCGCTCGACCGCATGTTTGAGCAGGTTGAGATCGCAGGCGGGGTCCGGATCGACCAGGTTGCAGGTGCCGGGCAGCAGGCCGTGGTGCAGGGCGAGGACCGTGATCGCCGCCTCGATCGCCCCGCTCGCGCCGAGGGCATGGCCGTACAGCCCCTTGGTGCCCGAGACCGGAACTCCTGTCGCGGTCGGGCCGAGCGCCCGTTGGAGGGCCCGCGTCTCGGCGAGCTCGTTGAGCGGGGTGCTGGAGGCGTGGGCATTGACGTAGCCGATCGCCTCGGGCTCGAGCGTGGCGTCGGCGAGCGCCACGCCGATCGCGCGGGCCGCCTCTCGACCATCGGGACGGGGCGCGGTCATGTGGTACGCGTCGTTGCTGCTGCCGTAGCCGAGCACCTCTCCCAGGATCCGTGCGCCGCGTCGCATCGCCGCATCGCGCTCCTCGAGCACCAGGACAGCGGCCCCCTCGCCCATCACGAAGCCATCGCGCCCGACGTCGAAGGGACGGGAGGCGGTGGCGGGGTCGTCGTTGCGCTGCGAGAGGACCCGGATCATGGCGAACGCGCCAAAGGTGAGTGGCGCCAGCGGAGCCTCCGCACCGCCAGCCAGGGCGGCGTCGACGATCCCCGCGCGGATGGCGTGGAAGGCCTCGCCGATCGCCACCGCCCCGGAGGCACACGAGTTCGCGTTGCCGATCGCGGGCCCCGTGATCCCGAGGTCGATCGCGACGTTGCTGGCTCCGGCGCCGCCGAAGACGGCCAGGGCGAGGGTCGGCGCCACCCCACGGACGCCGCGCGCCACGTACGCCGCATGCTGCTCCTCGCCGAATGCCACCCCTCCCAGCGCGGAGCCGATGAAGACGCCCGTCCGATCCGGCGCGATTGGCATGCCCGCATGCTCAACTGCCGTCCGCGCGGCAGCGACGGTGAGGGCGGAGAAGCGGTCGAGGCGGCGCGCCCGCCGCACGTCGAGGTGATCCGCCGGGCGAAAGTCGTCGATCTGGGCGGCGATGCGGGAGGGAAATGGGCTCGGGTCGAAGCGATCGATGCAGCGCACCGCGGAGCGGTTGGCCATGACGCCGGCCCACATCCCGTCGGCTCCGTGGCCGACCGGCGTGAATGCGCCGATGCCAGTCACCACCACGCGACGTGGCTTCATCGGTCTGCCTCGGCCAGCACCTTGATCCGTCCGAGGGTGCGGCCGGCGATAGCCTCGACGAAGCTCGCGACCACGCGGCCCATCAGCGGCCAGCCCGTGCGCAGCTCGTGATCGATGCTGACCTCCACCGCGTCACCGATCGGCTCGAGGCGCCAGGCGACCTCCATGCCGCGTGTGAGGCCTCGCACGTGGGTGAACTGGATCATCCGTCCTGCCGGGCCTGGTCGCTGGATCGCCTCCCAGCGGACCGGGATCAGTCCGCGGCGGGCGCCCATCGCGAACCTGCGCTCGCCATTGCTGCTCGGCAGGCGTCGCACGTAACGGTAATGGGGGAGCAGCTGCGGCCAGCGCTCGACGTCGGCCGCCAGCGCGAAGACGAGCTCGACCGGCGCCCGCATGCGAATGCGCATGGTGCTCTTCATGGCCGGAGCAGCTCGAAGAGGGCGCGAGGAGCGAGCACCTCGGTCGCCGGCATGCAGTCGCCGAGTGCTGACCCTAGGCGAAGGCGAGCCATGGGCCGCTCGTCGAGGCGCTGGAGCGCACGCCGAAGCACCGGCGGGGCGACGAGCAGCGACTGCACGGCCCAGGTGAGCACGTCCTTGGCCGAAAAAGCCGCCCTCCGCTCGGCGCGGTAAGCCGCGGCGGGATCGCCGGTCCGCAACGCGCCGGCCGCCGCGCGGGCCGAGCGCAGCGCGCGGTAGATCCCTTCGCCGGTGAACGGATCGACGAATCCGGCGGCGTCGCCGACCAGCAGCCAGCCCGGGCCGGCGACCTCGCTGACCCGATGGCCGATCGGCGCCGCGCCCCGGATCGGGGTGACCCGCGTGCTGGCTCGGAGACGCGCTGCGACCGCGGGGAGCGCTGCGACCGCGGCGTCGAACCGCTGCGCTGCGCTGCCGCTGCCCATCGGGAGCGCCATCCCCACGTTCAGTTCGCCGCCCGGCGTGGGGGCCAGACCCACGTAATAACCGGCGCCGACATGCATCTCGCCGGAGTCCTGGAGTTCCGCCACCCCGCTGTAATGCGCCACCAGGCCCAGGCGGCGCGGAAAACGGACCGGTCGCTCCACGCCCAGCAGGTGCGCGGTTCGCGAGCGAGCGCCGTCTGCCCCGGCGACCCAGTCCGCGTCGATCTCCAGCTCGCCGTTGTGCGTCGCAACGCGTGCCCCGATGATGCGACCGCCCTGGCGCCGCAGCGTTACCAACCGCGCTCCCTCGACCAGCCGAGCTCCGCGCGCCCTGGCGTGCGCGGCCAAGAGCGCATCGAATGCTCGCCGATCAAGGCCCCATGCCGTTCGTGCCGACCTTTGGTCGGCGTACCGAATCTCGGTCGACGCGTCGCCGAGGACGACGCGCATGCCTTGCAGCGGAATGGCGGCGGCTTGCCAATCCTCGACTCCCAGTCGGGAGAGCTCCTCGGCGATGCGTGGGCTGGCGTACTCGGCGCAGACCTTGGGGCGTGGGTGATGGGCCGCCTCGACCACGATCACGTTGCGCCCTCGCGTGGCCGCCGCGGCGGCAAGCGCGGAGCCGGCCGGCCCGGCACCGACGACCAGCAGATCGCAGCGCAGCCCGGTCACGCCACGGCCGCCGTCACGACGCGCGGGACCAGCGTCGACGAGCGCCAGACCGGGCGCAGCCCCGCCTCGTCGAGCATGCCGTCGAGCTCGCCCAGTGTGTATGCGCGACGGGCGGAAAGGATCCCGTCGTGTCGCGTGTAGCGACTGCGCGCCAGCGTCGCCGTGACGAGGGCCGTCACGGCGAACGCGAGGACGCCGCGCTGGAGATCATTGATCACTACGCCGCGGCGGCTGACGCGGCGCATCTCGCTTAGCACGACGGCCGCGGCAGCCGGATCGAGGTGGTGGAGCACAAGCGAGGCGTGCGCCACGTCCACTTCGCCATCGCCGAGCGGCAGCTGACGCCCATCGGCCAGGAGGGTGGTGACCAACGGCTGGGCGGTGGTCCACGCCGCCGCCAGGTCGAGGATCTGCGGCCGGCTGTCGCTGGCGATCACTCGCCATCGTCCGCGGCCGTGGCGCGCGAAAGCGAGCGGGAGGTCGCCACCGCCCGTTCCCACGTCCAGGATGCTGATCTCGTCGTCGCCCGCCAGGCGGTCGATGGCGCGGATGCTGGTGGCGGCGCCGCCGGGAAGGCGGTTGAGGAGCGCAAGCTCGCGCAGATTGGCCCGCAGCTCCGCGGCGTCGAGATCGGGAAGATCGAGCAGCTCCGGCTCGTGAGCGCGGGCACGCAGCGGCCAGAGCGGCAGGCTCAGCCGACCGAACATCACCCCGAATCGGTCGATGCGATTCATGATCCTCGCCGGTCTGTTCGCTCAACGGTAACAGGAGTCGCGCGAGCGGCAGTCCGAGCGCTTCGGCGGGCCGCTACGCTGCGGAGCGATGACCCTTCTCGACACGCTGGCCGCGGCGGTCGGCAGCCGGCACCTGCTGACCGACGCCGACCTGCACGCCTCCTACGAAGTCGACTGGACGCGCCGCTTCTCCGGAACGGCCCTGGCGGTTGTTCGGCCTGGCTCGACCGCCGAGGTGGCCGCCGTCCTTCGGGCCTGCGCCGCGGAAGGCGTCGCCGTGGTCGCGCAGGGCGGCAACACCGGGCTTGTGGGCGGAGGCGTCCCGCGCGGCGGGGAGGTGGTGCTGAGCCTCCGTCGGCTGGCAGAGCTCGAGGCGGTCGACGCGGCCGCCGGCGAGGTCACGGTCGGCGCCGGCGTGACGCTGGCCGCCCTCCAGGCGCATGTTCGCCGGGCCGGCTATGCATTCGGCGTTGACCTGGGCGCCCGCGACTCCGCGACCATCGGGGGCATGATCGCCACCAATGCCGGCGGCATCAACGTGCTGCGCCACGGGCCGATGCGGGCGCAGCTGGTCGGCATCGAGGCGGTGCTGGCCGACGGCAGCGTCATCGGGCGGCTCCCCGGGCTGCCCAAGGACAACACCGGCTACGACCTCGCGTCGCTGCTGGCGGGCAGCGAGGGAACGCTGGCTGTCATCACCCGCGCCCGCGTTCGGCTGGTGCCGCTGCCGACCCATCGCGTGGTCGCGCTCCTCGGCCTGCCGAGCACCGAGGCCGCCCTGGCGGTGGCGGTCTCGCTGCGCCGCGCGCTTCCCGCCCTGCACGCCGCCGAGCTCTTCTACGACGACGGCCTGGCGCTCGTGATGGGGCACGCGGGCGTGGAGCGCCCCTTCCCCGAACCGCACTTTGCTTATCTCCTGGTCGAGGTCGCCGATCAGGCCGATCCGACCGACTCGCTCCTCGCCGCCCTGGGCGAGGTCGAGGCCGCCGATGCGGTGGTGGCAGGCGACGAGAACGGCCGGCATCGGCTCTGGCAGCTGCGCGAGCGCCATACCGAGGCCATCAATGCCGAGGGGATCCCGCACAAGCTCGACGTGGCGGTGCCGATTGGTCGCCTGGGCGAGTTCGAGCGCCTGGTCCGTGCCCTCGTCTCGACCATCGCTCCGGAAGCCCGGACCGTCCTCTACGGTCACATCGGCGACGGGAACCTGCACGTCAACGTGCTCGGCGTGACGCCGGACGACGAGGCCGTCGACGAGGCAGTGCTGCGCCTCGTGATGGAGCTGGAGGGGAGCATCGCCGCCGAGCACGGGATTGGCGTCGCCAAGGCCCGCTGGCTGGAGGCCGACCGGGGAGCGGCGGATGTGGCGGCCATGCGCGCCATCAAGCGCGCGCTCGACCCGCAGGGGATCCTCAATCCGGGCGTCATCTTCCCGGTCGAGCGGCGGGGTGGCTAGCGCGCGGCCCCGCCCCAGATGTCGCCGACCGTGAACCCCTCCGGAAAGGGGTCGTCGCTGTCGACGACGTACTGCGTCAGGGCGTAGATCCAGGCCGATCCGGTGAGGGTCGGGACGACGGCGGGGTATGGCCCGACCCGCGTCGTTCGCAGCAGCCTGCCGGTCCAGGTGGTGCCCAGGATCCCCTCGTGGACGAAGGCCTCGCCGATCCCGAGCTGACCGCGGGCGTGGAGGGTCGCCATCTTCGCGCACGTGCCGGTGCCGCATGGGGAGCGGTCCAGGATGCCGGTCCACGAGCTGGGCCGCTCCCAGTCCAGCTCGCCGCTCGACACCACGACGGTGTTCTTCAGCGTTGCCCCGGCGGCCGTGGGCGGCGCCGAGAACTCGAAGATCGAGACGCCGGAGATGGCCTCGTTCTCCGGGTGCACGACAGGGACCTGCTCGCGTGCCGCCGCCTTGATCATCTCCCCCAGCCGCGCGATGTCGGCGCCTTCGTCCGGGGTGAGGCGCAACCCGACCGCGGCCGCATCGGCGATGGCGTAGAACATCCCGCCCCACGCAACATCCACGTTGACGGTCCCGATGGTGGGCACCTCGACTGGCCGGTCGAGGCCAACCACGAACGCCGGTACGTTCTCGAACGTGACGGCAGTCACCTTGCCGTCGTGGCAGTCGGCGCGCACCCGGATCAGCCCGGCGGGCGCTTCCAGCACCAGCTCGGTCACCGGCTCGCGCATCGGCAGCATGCCGGTCTCGAGCAGGACGGTCGCAGTGCAGATCGTGTTGCTTCCCGACATGGCCGGGTACTCGGCCTGCTCCATGATCACGAAGCCCGCGTCCGCGGCGGGATCGGTCGGCGGCAGGATGAGGTTGCAGCAGAGCGCTGGGTAGCCGCGCGGCTCGCGCAGCATCAGGCGGCGGAGGTGATCGCCGTGGCGCTCGAGGTGGAGGCGCTTCTCGAACATCGTGCTGCCCGGCACGTCGAGCACGCCGCCGGTGATGACGCGACCCGGCTCGCCGCCGGCGTGCGCATCGACCGCGGTGATCAGGCGTTCCAACCGCATGTGGCCCTTCAGTGCACCGCGCCGGCCGCGTCGATCGGCCACCAGTCGACAACATGCTCGGCGCGAACGACGGCATAGCCGCGTGCCAGGTTTGTAACCGCGCAGGCATGGTTGGGCAGGATTCTTACGGGTTCGCCCACGTGCAAGCTCGAAGACGCCGGAAGCTCGACCACCGCGTGCTCCTCCGACAGGCGGACGAGGGCGCCATCGGTCCCGACCAGGGAGCCGTAATGGGGCAGGGCGCTCGTGCCGTGCGCACCGCGATCGAGTCCAAGCGTCTTTGCTCCCGCGTCGACCACCGCACGCCCAGGTTCCGGACGGCTGATCACGGTTGCGGCCACGGTCAGTGCGCAATCATCCGCGCCTGCGACCCCAAGCGCCACCTGCATGCCATCGAAGAAGACGTAGTTCCCCGGCCTCGCCTCGGTGACCCCGGGTTGCGCAATGCTCACTGTCGCGGTGGGGGTGTTCCCGACGCTGACGACGTTGACGGAGCCGATCAGCTGCGCGGCGTGGACGACCGACTGCGCCTCCTCCTTACCGATTCTGTCGAGCTCGCCCGCCGACCTGGCGGCATAGGCATGGCCGGCATGGGTGAACACGCCCTCGAGCTCAAGCTCGGGCCTTGCGGCAATGCGGCGAGCCAGAGGGGCGGCGCCTTCGGGGAGGACGCCGCATCTGTGCAGCCCCGAGTCGATCTCGATTCGCACGCGGAGCGTCGCGCCTGAGTGGCGCGCTGCGGCGGCCGCTGCGTCGACCCCCTCTTGCGAATCGACCCCGAAGGCGAGCTTGACGCGCCCAGCCAGCGCAATCGCGCGCTCGAGCTTGGCCGCAGTGA
>JBDUDC010000190.1:0-2988 GCA_040003165.1 Chloroflexota bacterium | reverse complement strand
GCCTCCTGGCTCGGCGCCCAGTTGCCGACCACCCAGCGATCGGTGACCTCGAGCGCGGCGCTGCCGGGAAAGAGCGAGGCGGTGTGGCCATCGGGCCCCATGCCCAGCCAGACGAGATCGAATGCCGGAGGGTCATCGCCTGGCGCTCCGAAGGCGAGCCGCAGCTCGGCCTCATAGGCGAGGGCTGCGGCGTCGAGGTCCGAGGCCTCGGCGGGCATGCGATGAATTGCCCCGGGCCGAACGTCGGGCAGATGGGCGATCAGCATCTGGTAGGCGACTCCGAAGTTCGACTCCGGATGATCCGGCGGCACTGCCCGCTCGTCCCCCCAGAAGAATTCGACACGGCTCCAATCCACCGGCTCGAGCCGCTGCCGGGCGACCAGCAGCGGGTAGACACGCTTCGGGGTGCTGCCGCCCGAGAGCGCGACCAGGAAGCGGCCACGCTCCTCGATCGATTGCCGCGCAACTGCGATGAATCGGTCCGCGGCTGCGACCGCGACGGCCGACGCGTCGGGCAGGACCTCGAAACTCGCCCGAGACTCCGCCCTCACGCCGCCGCTTCCCTGGCGGAGGCGAGAAGGATCGCGGCCGCGCGCAGGGCGTGCTCGTAGGTCGGGTCGACGAGATCCATCATGAGCTGGGCGGCGATCAGCTCCGGCTCACCGGGCATGTCCATCGTGACGCGGCGCAGCATGGCGGTCATCCCG
Organism: Chloroflexota bacterium; assembly: GCA_040003165.1. Classification (GTDB taxonomy): domain Bacteria; phylum Chloroflexota; class Limnocylindria; order QHBO01; family QHBO01; genus JALYSK01. The sequence continues at coordinate 2,281 of JBDUDC010000190.1, read as the reverse complement.
TCGGCGTTGGTGGCGACCGTCGCCTCGTCGCCGGATCGGTCGATGATGAACTCGGCAGCCCCTGCCTCTCCATAGGCGCGCAGCCGAACGCTGGTCAGCTCGCCGGGGCGCACCTCATCGGTAACCACCGGCTCGATCAGCAGGTCGACCATCTCGTAGCGGCCCTCGAGCAGGAGGCGGAGCCGCCCATCGGCAAGGGGCTCGACGCTTCGCGCGCGCTTCCAGCCCAGCCGCGTCGCAATCCAGCCGGCATACAGGAGGGCCTGGACCAGCGGCGACGCGCAGCCAGGGGCCACGTCGGGATCGTCCGCGGCCGGAGCCTCGCCCGGCGAGGCGACCGCGTACCGCACGTGGAGGCGGCTCAGGTTGGGCAGGAAGCGGCGAAACCGCGGAGCGTCGAAGAACTGGGCGCTCAGCTCTTGCCACCACGCCAGCCGGCCCCACGTCAGGTCGCCGACGCCACTGCGGCGGCGCAAGCTCGAGAGCCGTCGCAGGCCGGTCAGCAGGTCGCTGAAATCCGAGGAGTCGACGATCAGCCGATCCCCCATCTCGACCAGCTGATCGAAGATCGGGTTCTTCAGTGGCGGGTCACCCGGCCACCAGACGAAGGTGGGAAGGTCGTGGATGAGAAGCGGCGCTACCACCCCGGCGAGGTGGCTCGCAGCCTCGCCTCGAACGGTGAGCACGACTTCCTCGTAGCAGATCCGCTCGCGCTCGTCGCCGGGCGTGTCGTGGCAATGGGTGCTGATCCGCGCGTCGAGCGGGTCGCCCTCGGTCGCCTGGACGGGGACCAGGACGATGGCGCGAGAGGGGTGGCGCACGCCGAGCCCCATCATCGTGCGGACCACTCGATCGGCCGCCTCGTCGTGCGCACAGGTGACGATCAGGTTCAGCACCGACGTGCGGGCGTGCGGCAGGCCCTTCTCGGTGACCTGGGCCTCGCCGGCGCCGCCGGGCTTGGCCGGCGGGTCCCAGAGCATGGCCAGCTGATTCGCGATCGCGCCCACGGTGGTGCCGCGCTGCTCCCACATCGGCGTGGCCAGCGACTCGGACTCCCCGAAGCGCATGAGGTGCTTGTGGACCGCCTGCTCCTCGAGCGCGTCACGCTGCAGGGTCATGGACGTCGCCACGTGCGCCCGTCGCGCTCCAGCAGCTCCTCGCCGGCGGGAGGCCCCCAGGTGCCCGCTCCGTAGAAGTGCAGGGCCCCGCCCTCGCCCGATGCCCACGCGTCGAGCATCGGCTGCAGGATCTCCCAGGCGCGCTCGACCTCGTCGTTGCGGGTGAAGAGGCTGGGGTCGCCGAGCATCGCGTCGCAGAGCAGCGTCTCGTACGCCTCGGGCACGTCGACCGCGAAGCTCGAGCCGTAGCGGAAGTCCATGTTCACTGTCCGGATCTGCAGGCCCTGGCCCGGCACCTTCGCCCCGAACCGAAGCAGAATCCCCTCGTCCGGCTGGACGCGGATGGCGAGCACGTTGGGATCGACCGCCGGCACCCCGGCCCGCGCGAAGAGGGCCAGCGGTGCGCGCTTGAACTGGACCGCGATCTCGGTCACCCGGCTGGCGAGGGCCTTGCCGGCGCGGAGGTAGAACGGCACACCGGCCCAGCGCCACGAGTCGATGCTGAGCTTGAGCGCGACATAGGTCTCCGTCTCGGAATCGGGAGCTACCTCCGGCTCGTCCCGATATGAATGGACCTTCTCGCCCTCCACCCAGCCGGCCACGTACTGGCCGCGGATCACCTGCTGCGCGACCTCTTCGGTGGTCAGCGGGCGCACCGCGCGCAGCACCTTGAGCTTCTCATCGCGCAGGTCCTGGGCCTTGACCTCGACCGGCGGCTCCATGCCGAAGATGGCGAGCAGCTGGAGACAATGGTTCTGCACGATGTCGCGCAGGGCACCGGTCGCGTCGTAGAACTCGCCGCGTCCCTCGACCCCGACCGTCTCGGCCACCGTGATCTGGACGCTGTCGATGTAGCGCCGATTCCAGATCGGCTCGAAGAGGCCGTTCCCGAAGCGGAAGACGGCGAGGTTCTGGACCGTCTCCTTGCCCAGGTAATGGTCGATGCGGTAGACCTGCTCCTCGCCGAAGACGCCGGCGATCGCCTGGTTGAGGGCCCGCGCCGAGGCGAGGTCGTAGCCGAACGGCTTTTCGATGATGACGCGCGTCCAGCCGCGCTTGGCGTTCGAGGAGCGCGCGGCCCCGCTCGCCGCCAGGCCTGCCGCGTCGAGCTGCTGCACGATGTCGGGGTAGAGGCTGGGCGGCACGGCGAGGTAGAAGAGCCG
>JBDUDC010000189.1:0-2998 GCA_040003165.1 Chloroflexota bacterium | reverse complement strand
TCGACGAGGCCGATGGTGCCAACCCCCGACGAAGCGAGGTAGAAGGCCGCCGGCGACCCGAGCCCGCCCGCGCCGATGAGCAGCACCTTCGCGTCGAGCAGCTTCCGCTGCCCCTCCTGGCCGATCTCCGGGATCAGTACCTGGCGGCTGTAGCGCCGCGCCTGCGCGTCGCTGAGCAGCTGCTCGGGAGCCTCCCACCCCCCGCCGAGGCGACGCCAGTCCCCGACACGGCCCGCCATGTTGATGACGTCGCTGTAGCCGAGGGCCTCCAGCCGCGCGGCTGCACGCGCGGATCGGGCGCCCGACAGGCAGTGCAGGAGGAGCGGCGTGGAGCGATCCGGCACCAGCTCGCCGATCCGCGACGGCACCTCCGCCAGCGGCAGCAGCGTCGCGCCGGCGACGTGCCCCTCCGCCCATTCGGACGGCTCGCGCACGTCGATCACGCGGCGGCCCTCAGCGGCGAGCGCGATTGCGTCGGCGACGCTCACCTGTCGAACGCTCACGGGGCAGCCCCTCCCTCACCGGCCGTGACCGCCAGGTCCGTCTCCTCCGGCCAGCGGGCCTCAGAGCCGATCACCGCGCCCTGCAGGACCTTGTAGCTGAGCAGGGCGCATTTCAGTCTCGCTGGCCCGATCGGCACGCCGATCTCCTCGAGCAGCGCCTTCGGGTGGTAGGCGCGCACCTCGTCGAGCGACATGCCGCGCAGCTCGTCGGTGAGGATCGAGGCCGATGCCTGGCTGATCGCGCAGCCGCGCCCGTCGAAGGCAACATCGGCGATCCGCTGCCCGCCGTCGTCGAGCCGGATCGTCATCGACAGCTCGTCACCGCAGGTCGGGTTGGAATCGGCGAAATGCAGGTCGTGCGGGTCGAGGAACCCCTTGTTATGGGGACTCCGGTAGTGCTCCAGGATGAAGTCGCGATACAGGTTGTCCATGGTCAGGCGAAGAGCTTCTGGCAGGTTCGGACGGCATCGGCCAGGCGCTCCACGTCGTCGAGGTCGTTGTAGACGTAGAAGCTGGCGCGGGTGGTGGCCGGCAGATCGTAGTGGAGCATCACCGGCTGCGCGCAATGGTGGCCGGCGCGGACCGCGATTCCCTCACGGTCGAGGACGGTCGCCAGGTCGTGAGGGTGGATCCGGTCGACCACGAAGCTGATCACCGCGGCATGACGATCCGGATCCGCGGGACCGAGGAGCCGCACCCCGTCGATCTCGGCCAGCGCGGCCCACGCGTGCTCGAACAGGAATCGCTCGTGCTCGCGCACGTTGGCCATGCCCAGCCCCTCGAGGTAGTCGACAGCCGCAGCGAGGCCGATCGCCTCCGCGATGGCGGGCGTGCCCGCCTCGAACTTCCAGGGGACCTCGTTCCAGGTCGTCCCGGTCAGCGTGACCCGGCTGATCATGCTGCCGCCGGTCATGAAGGGCGGCATCGCATCGAGCAGCGAGCGGCGGCCCCAGAGTCCGCCGATCCCGGACGGGCCGAGCATCTTGTGGCCGGAGAAGGCCAGGAAGTCGGCGCCGAGCTCCGCGACCGAGACCGGCATGTGCGGCACGCTCTGCGCCGCGTCGACCAGGACCAGGGCGCCGGCGTCGTGCGCCAGTCGCGCGATCTCGGCGACCGGGTTGATGGTGCCGAGTGAGTTGGAGACGTGGCCGATCGCCACCAGCTTGGGCGCGCGCTCCATGCGACGCCGGAGGTCGTCCATGTCGAGACGCCCTTCCTCGCTGATGCCCACGTACTCGAGTGTCGCCCCGGTCTCGACCGCCAGCTGCTGCCAGGGGACCAGGTTGGCGTGGTGCTCCATCTCGGTGGACAGGACCAGATCGCCGGGACCGACGTTCGCGCGGCCCCACGCAAAGGCGACCAGGTTGATCGCTTCGGTGGCGTTGCGGACGAAGATCAGCTCGCGGTCCGAATCCGCGCCGATGAAGGAGGCGAGGCGCTTGCGGGCTCCCTCATAGCGCGCGGTGGCATCCTCCGACAGCTCGTAGATGCCGCGATGGACGTTGGCGTAGTGGTGGCCGTACGCGTCGGCGAGCGCCTCGATCATCGCGCGCGGCTTCTGCGACGAGGCCGCGGAGTCGAGGAAGGCGAGCGGCTTGCCGGACCTGGTCGGTCGCTCGAAGACGGGGAAGTCGGCGCGCAGCGCGCTGCCGTCGAGCGCGGGCGAGGCTGCGGGGGAAACGGTCGCCATCGGCCTAGGCGTGCTGCGCGACCGGTTCGGGCGCTTCGTCACCGGCGGTGGCGCCTGCGCCGACCTGCTCGCGGACCCAGTCGTAGCCGTTGGCCTCGAGCTGATGGCTCAGCTCGTCTCCGCCCGACATCACGATCTTGCCATTGAGCAGGACGTGGACGAACTGCGGCTTCACGTAGTTCAGCATGCGCTGGTAGTGGGTGATCATCAGCACCCCCATCTCCGGGTTGAGGGTGGCGTTGATCCCCTCGGCGACCGCGCGCAGCGCGTCGATGTCGAGCCCGGAGTCGGTCTCGTCGAGGATCGCCATGGTCGGGTTGAGGACCGCCATCTGGAGCATCTCGAGGCGCTTCTTCTCGCCACCGGAGAAGCCGTCGTTCACGTAGCGGCTGGCGAAGGCGGGGTCGATGTGCAGCAGCGCCATCTTCTCCTCCATCAGCTTGCGGAACTTCGCGAGCGGGATGCCGGCGTACTTGGGCACCTGTCCGGTATCGGCCGGGGCCGGCTGCTTGGGGTGATGGACCGCGTTGTAGATGTTTCGCAGGAAGCTGGCGACCGTCACGCCCGGGATCGAGCTGGGATATTGGAAGGCGAGGAAGAGGCCCAGGCGCGCGCGCTTGTCGGGCGACATGCCGGGCTTGTCCGGCGTCGCGCCGAGCAGGCTCTGTCCCTTCCAGGTGACCGTCCCCGCGTCGACGTGGTAGTCGGGATGGCCCATCAGCGTGTAGGCAAGGCTCGTCTTGCCGGACCCGTTCGGACCCATCAGCGCATGCACCTCGCCCTGCTTCACGGTCAGGTCGAGCCC
>JBDUDC010000188.1:0-3023 GCA_040003165.1 Chloroflexota bacterium | reverse complement strand
TCAGCGCCTGGGGCGGTGGTCCGCTGCGTAGAGGAGGGCCTTGATCTCTTCCCGATGCGGGGCGCCGGAGGAGTGACGGCTCAGCCAGCGCAGGTACTCGGGATCCTGGCGCGCGACTTCGCGGAGGCGCCAGCCGGAGTATCGGCCGAAGTCGAGCGTGGCATCGTCGGTCCGGTCGTCGGCGCGGGGCGCTGGTGGCGGACCGGCACTGGGTGGGGCGACGATGGGGCCCGAACGGACGACACCCACCCGGCGCTCGCGGTCGTACTCGGCGCGCCGGTTCGTGTCCTTCAGGATCGAGTACGCCCAGTTCAGATCGGTCATCTTCCGGTTGCCGGCGGCGTCGCTGACCTCGGCCCCGTCGGGGTGGAGCTGGCGTGCGAGGACGCGGTAGGCGGCCTGGATCACGTCGCGATGGGCGCTGGGGTCGACCTGCAGGATCAGGTACGCGTCGCGCCGCGGCTGCATGCCGAGATACTAGCGAGGGTCAGCGGCGGAAGATGCGTGCCAGCAGGGATTTGCGCTTGGGCTTCTCGTACTCCGCCATCCTGCGGTGCACGTCGTCGTGGGCGACCTGCTGTCCGGTGACGGCCGCCGCCAGGATCTCGCGGCGCCGCTGGTTGTAGAGGCGCTGCCGGAGCTCTTCGATCCGTTCCGCGGCCTGCCGACGCGCCTCGTCGGCTTCGGCCAGCGCGTCCTGCGCCTTGGCAACATCCCACTCGGTGCCATCGCCCTGGCCGCGGCGTCGCATCTCGTCCGCCCAACCATGCTTCGCGCCGATGTAGCGGTTCTCTGCCTCGGCGAGCGAGCCCTCAGCGACCGTCAGCTCGTGCGCAATTCGTTGGCCGAGGGTCATCGGCGTGGCCTGACCGGCGCCCTCACTGAGGCTGGCCACTCGACGGGGGCCACCGCCGCCGCGCCCGACGTTCACGGCGGCGGCCTTATGGGTACGGCTGGTCTGGCTCATGCGACTGCGGTCTTCCTCGCCATCCCGATCAGGACTCGCAGGAGCCGCGGCTCCGCGACATCGAGGCTGACGCCCTCGCCGTTTGAGAGGGTCAGCAGGAGGCGTTCTCCCACGACGGACAGCTCTTCGATCTGCGCCAAGGATACGCTGAAAGTCACGTGACCGATGTGGATGAGCCTTCGGGAAGTCAGATACAGGGTGCCGGCGTAGCCGGGCAGCGTGCCAGCCCCGTCCGATCGGTTGAGCATGGCGTTGGAGCGCTGGGCATACAGCGCCTCGTCGTCGTGCAGCTCACCGGCGATCGCCTCGTCGGGGGCGAGGGTCGGAAGCCCTTCGGCCTCGATCCGCAGGCGCGCTTCGGCGGCGGCAGCCTCATCTGCTTCGGTGCGTTCCACGAGGACGGCAGCATCGCGAAGAGCGGGTCCAACCTGCTCCTCTTCGGTATCGGTCAGGTCAGCCGGGACCACGGCCTCGTCGCGCTGCATCGGCCTATCTTGGGCCTTCAGCGTCGGACGTTCATCCGGATTCCTACGGAACGGCCTACGGGGTCGGGACTCCGTACACGGAGTGCGGCTCGGTAGGAGGGCGCATCGGTCAGGTCTGAGATTGGTGCGTGCACGCACCCCGAGTCTATTCCGTACACGGAGCGTGGTTTCGGTACCCGGCTCCGTAGTGCTCCGGATGGCGGCGAGCGTGGCCGAACGTAGGCTGCGGGAGCACTTATTTCCGTGCTCGTGCCCATCTGCCGGGAATTTCAAAGGGGTTTCTGCTCACATGTTGCCCGCCACCGAGCGTCGGAGCACCACGCGCGCCGTTGCGCTGCTGTTCCAGATCATCGTCTTCGTCTCGTATGTATTCGGACCCATCGCAGCCTTCGCGGCCGATCCGGTCCCCTCAGATCCGGCAGCCGCGCCGATCGATTCGAGCGCGCCCGCGCCCACCGCGCAGCCGAGCCTGGCGCCGACCGACACCCCAGCACCCGCGCCTTCGGATAGCCCTGCCCCGGCGCCGAGCGATACCCCCGCTCCGGCAGCCAGCGACACCCCGGCACCCGCTCCCTCCGACACGCCCGCCCCGACGGCCGCCCCTGCCGCCTCGCGCGCGTACATCATCAGCTTCGCTTCCGGCAGCACGACCGCCGCCCAGCTGGCAACACTGGCCGCGGTTGGCGCCACCCCCGACAGCTCGATTCCCCAGCTGCACATGTACGGCGCGCTCCTCACCGACGCGGCCGTGAGCACCCTCCTGGCGGATCCGTCCGTGGCCCGCGTGGACCTGGATCGCACCCGTGCGGCTGAGGCCGTCCCCTCCGACGCCTCCTACGCGGACCAGTGGTCGCTGCCGAAGATCGGCTGGGATTCGCTGTATGGCGCGGCCGCCATCGCGGGCACCGCCAGGGTCGCGGTCCTGGACACCGGCATCGACGGCTCGCACCCGGACCTCGATGGCGTGGTCGTCCCCGGCACCAGCATCCTTGACGGCTCGAACGGCCTGACCGATGCCAACGGCCACGGCACCGCCATGGCCGGCATCGTCGCCGCCGAGACGGGCAATGGCTACGGCACCGCCGGCGTCGCATACGCGGGCGTGTCGGTCATGCCGGTCACGGTCCTGAACGCTGCTGGCCTCGGCCAGGACAGCGACATCATCGCGGGCGTCGTCTACGCAGCCGATCACGGCGCGGACGTCATCCTCATGTCCTTCAGCAACCCCGGCTACTCCGCTGCCCTGCAGGCGGCGATCGACTACGCCTGGACCCGCGGCTCGGTTCTCGTTGCCGCGACCGGCAATGACGGCCTTGGCCTGGCCACCTTCCCGGCCGGCGACCGCGGCGTCGTTGGCGTCGCCTCGACCGACCAGACCGATGCCCTTGCCACCGGCTCCAACTTCGGCCCGGCCGCCTTCATGGCCGCCCCCGGCGTCGACATCCTCTCGACCTCGCTGGGTGGCGGGGTTGCCTCCGTCACCGGCACCTCGGCTGCTGCCGCCGAGGTGGCCGGTGCCGCCGCGCTGCTGAAGGCCAATGAGCCTGCACTGTCGAACGGCGTCATCGTCG
>JBDUDC010000051.1:0-10200 GCA_040003165.1 Chloroflexota bacterium | reverse complement strand
CGGTCGAGGACGTCGTCGAGCCCTATCTCATGCAGATCGGCCTCCTGGCGCGCACGCCGCGCGGCCGACAGCTGACCGCCAGCGGCTGGGCTCACCTCGGGCTGACGCCGGCCGGCGCATCGGTCCAACCGGGGCTGTTCGACTCCTAGGCCGATGACTCCCGAGCTCGGCCGCATCCTGCTGCTGGTCGGGGCTGTGCTGGTCGTCTTCGGTGGGCTCGCCGTGCTCGGTGTGAGGCTGCCAGGCGACATCACCATTCGCGGCGAGCACGGGGCGATCTACATCCCGCTCGCCACCATGATCATCGTCTCGGTCGTGCTGACGATCCTCCTCAACCTGTTCTGGCGCCGGTGAACTGAGCGGAGGCGCGTTACGCGATTATCCGCGCCTTAGCCGTCAACCCTCGAGGAAGCGGCGCGCGCGCAAATCGACCGCGGGCGCGAGCGGCGCGGAGTAGGCTGCGGGCGGCGCCGTCCCGATTCGGTGTCGGGCGGGCTGCACAGGAGCCGGAGGACGCAGCAGTGGACCCATCCGACGAATACCGGGGGACTGAGGGGGAGCCCGTTTCGACCGAGGCCGTGTCGACCGAGCCCGCGCCGCGCCGCGCCGAGACCGCGCCGGAGCGGGGTGGGCTCGACGGGTTCTTCAAGCTCACCGAGCGTGGGACGACGGTCCCGACGGAGTTCCGCGCAGGCCTGACCACATTCATGGTCATGGCCTACATCATCTTCGTGAACGCCAGCATCCTGGGCGACCCGCACGGGGCGGGGTTGAACCCGGTGGCTGTCGCAGCGGCCACGGCCCTCGTCGCCGGAGTGCTCACGATCGCCATGGGGCTCATCGCGAACTACCCGTTCGCATTGGCCGCCGGCCTCGGGATCAACGCCATCGTCTCCTTCACCCTCGCCGCGGGGCTTGGGCTCGGTGCGGCGGGCGCGATGGGCATCATCGTGTTGGAGGGCGTGGCCGTCACGGTGCTGGTCCTGCTGGGTTTTCGAGAGGCGGTCATGACCGCGATCCCGCTGTCGCTGAAGCGGGCGATCGGCGTCGGCATCGGCCTGTTCATTCTCTTCATCGGGTTCGTCAACGGAGGCCTCATTGCCACGCCTCCGGGGGGCGTTCCCATCGTCGGGTTCGTCTTCCCGACGACGCTCGCGGCGCTGGTCACCGTGCTCGGCTTATTGATCACCATCGCCCTGTTCGTCATGCAGATTCGCGGCGCGCTGATCCTGAGCATCATCATCACGACCATCATCGCGTTGCTGCTGGGGGTGGCTAAGGTTCCGGCGGACCTGTTCAACTCCGCCTACAGCTTTGAGACGCTCGGCAATTTCGATCTGGGCAAGTCATTCAGCCAATTGGGGATCTTCGTCGCGATCCTGACGATCTTCTCGATCATGCTCATCGACTTCTTCGACACTATGGGCACGGTGACCGGTGTCGCAGAGCAAGCCGGCCTCACCACCCCCGATGGGCAGGTGCCCGGCGTGGGCCGCGTGCTGCTCGTCGATTCCATTGGCGCGGCCATTGGTGGACTCGCCGGGATCAGCTCCAACACTACCTACATCGAGAGCGCCGCCGGCGTTGCGGAGGGCGGACGGACTGGTTTGACAGCGGTCGTGGTGGGAGTCCTCTTCCTGGTGGCAATCCTCTTGTCGCCGCTCGCCGGAATCGTTCCAGCCCAGGCGACGGCGCCGGTCCTGATCCTTGTCGGTTTCCTGATGTTCACGCTCATCCGTGACATCAACATCGCCGACGTCGACGACGGCATTCCTGCGCTCCTGACCATGATCCTGATGCCGCTCACCTTCGACATCTCGATCGGCATCGGCGCGGGCTTCATCGCCTGGACCTTCATCCGGGTCGTTCGTGGCCGATTCGGCGAGATTCACCCATTGATGTGGGTGGTCACCATCGCGTTCGTGATCTTCTTCGCCAAGGACTACATCCAGCCCCTGCTGCCCAAGTAACGCCGCCCGTACCCGGGTTGGTCCAAGCGCCCGGCCGGGCCACCGGCCGGGCGCTAGCCTTGTCCCGCATGCCGCCACGACTACGCGTCGACGACTTCGAGTACCCGCTGCCCGAGAGGGCAATCGCCCAGACTCCCGCCGAGCCGCGCGATGCCGCGCGGCTCCTGGTGCTGGACCGGGCGCACTCGTCGCCGGGTAGGCCCGCACTCGAGCACCGAATCTTTCGGGCGCTCGGGGAGGAGCTCCGCGCGGAGGACCTGCTGGTCGTCAACGACAGCCGAGTGATTCCTGCCCGGCTGCCCGCCCAGCGAGCCGGCGGCCGCGCTGCGGAAATCCTGTTGCTGCGCCCGATCGACGATCAGGCCGGTCGCTGGGAGGCGCTCGTGCGCCCCTCTCGGCGCCTGCCGGAGGGATCGATCCTCACGCTGCACTCCGGCGACCATATCGAGGTGGGGGAGCGGCTCGCCTCCGGGACCCGGGCGGTCCGCTTCGACGGCGACCCGGCCGAGGTGATGTCCGCCGCAGGTGAGATGCCGCTGCCGCCCTACATCCGCGACCGGTCTTCTCCGCCGGAGCGCTACCAGACCGTCTATGCGCATCCGCCCGGATCGGCCGCCGCGCCGACCGCCGGCCTGCATTTCACGCCATCCCTCCTGGCCGCGCTCGAGACGGCGGGCGTGCGCCGCACGGCGATCACGCTGCACGTCGGCCTCGACACGTTCCGTCCGCTCGAGGGCGAGTTCGTCGACGAGCACCAGATCCACCGGGAGTGGTACGAGGTGCCCGAGGCCGCCCGGGCGGCGATCGACGAGACGAAGCGCGGCGGCGGCCGGGTGGTGGCAGTCGGGACGACCTCGGTTCGGGTCCTCGAGTGCGCGGCGCGCGGCGGCCGCTCCGGATGGACCGATCTCTACATCACGCCGCCGTACGCATTCCGGAGCGTGGACGCGCTGATCACCAACTTTCACCTGCCGCGCAGCTCGCTGCTGCTGCTGGTGACGGCCTTCGTACAGGCCGGCATGGCGGGAGCGGGTCCCCTCCAGGCGCGCGACACGCTCCTCGCGGCGTACGCCGCCGCGTTGGCCGAGGGCTATCGATTCTTCAGCTTCGGCGACGCGATGCTGATCCGCTAGTCGCCGGCTGACGCATCGGCCCCCTCATCGGTGGCGGACCCGGACTTGCCGGACCTGGCCTTCACGGCCGCCTTCGGCGCAAGCTCAGCCTGCGCGGGCTCGGCCTCCGGCTGCTTCTCCGGCCTCGCCTCTGCGCCGGGCGTCTTCTCCGACTCGGCAGGAGGCTTTCGCTCGGACGCCGAAGTGGGCGCGGCGCGAACGGCAGCGGACGACGGAGGCATGCTCTCTCGGCCGGCCGGCACGCCGAACGGCTCCGCCATCACCGCGCAGACGCGTGCCAGGTGGCAGAGCGCGGACCCGAGATCAGGCGATTCGGTGGCCGCCTCGAAGCGCGGATGCGACAGCTTGAGGGACCAGCGAGTCCGATGCTCGTGCGCCCACAGGCGGAAAGTGTCGGCGCGCAGGTCCACGCCGCGGATCGTCTGCCACGGGTACAGGAGCATGCCGAGCCGAAAGCGCGCGCTGGAGCCGTACGGCGCGTAGCGATGGTCGAGCAGCCCAACCTCGGTCGCGACGATCACTCGCCGCTCGTCGCCGTCCACCCCGGCCTCCATGGCATACACCGCCAGGTCCTCGACGCCGAGGTTCTTCAGCTCGAGCCCGATCCACTCGCGGACCTCTTCGTTGAGATACGGCATCCGTGGCCATTCGACCAATCGCAACCTGACACCTCCCGTTGGCGCCTAGCCTAGCCGGTCACCGGCTATCCTCGCGCGGTGTCCGCTCCATTCGGATTCACGGCGCGACCGACCGACCACCGACACGCCCGTCTCGGCACCTTGACGACCCGGCACGGCATCATCGAGACGCCGCAGTTCATGCCGGTCGGGACGCAGGCCACCGTCAAGGGCTTGACGCCCGCCGATCTGCGGACCGCGGGTGCCCAGGTGATCCTCGGCAACACCTATCACCTCAGCCTGCGCCCCGGCGCCGAGCGGATCGCGCGGCTTGGCGGACTGCACCGCTTCATGGCCTGGGACGGCGCAATCCTGACCGATTCCGGCGGCTTCCAGGTCTTCAGCCTCGCCCACCTGCGTCGTGTCGACGACGAGGGAGTCACCTTCGCGTCGCACATCGACGGCGCGGCGCATCGGCTTACGCCGGAGCGCACGATCGAGATCCAGGAGCTGCTGGGGAGCGATATCGCGATGACGTTCGACCAGCTGGTCGACCCGAACCTCGCGGCCTCCGAGGTCGAGGAGGCGATGGATCGCACGCACCGCTGGGCTGGCCGCTGCCTCGCGGCACATTCACGGCCGGACCAGGCGCTCTTCGGGATCATCCAGGGCGGGATCGATGCGAACCTGCGGCGCCGCTCGACCGCCGCGATCGCCGGCCTGGACTTCGACGGGATCGCCGTCGGCGGTCTCTCGGTGGGGGAGAGCAAGGACCAGATGGCGGCGACGCTCGACGTAGTAGCGGAGGAGCTCGGCGGCGACCCACGGCCGCGCTACCTGATGGGCGTCGGCTCACCGCTCGACTTCTTCGACGCCGTGGAGCGGGGGATCGACCTGTTCGACTGCGTGCTCCCGACGCGCGTGGCGCGCAACGGTCAGCTCTGGACGTCGGAGGGGCGCCTCAACCTGCGCAACACCCGATTCCAGGATGACGCTGCGCCCGCCGACTCCGCGTGCGTCTGCGAGACCTGTCGGAATCACTCCCGCGCCTATCTCGCCCACCTCTTCCGAGCCGAGGAGCTGCTGGCCTATCGCCTCGCCTCGGTGCACAACGTGACGTGGACGCTGACGCTGCTCAAGCGCCTGCGCGAGGCACTGCGCGAGGGCTCATTCGTGGATCTCCGAGGGCAGATCCGGCGCAACTTCGGCGCCGAGGATTGACCGCCGCCCGTCCCGTGTACGACGGCGTATGACGCCGATGTAGAATGCTATCGCGTCGCACAACCTGTCACGGTGCGGGGCGTAGAATCGCAGACGATCGGATGGAATGCCGCGCTGACCTCCCTAAGCGCGCGGTAATGCCCTGGTAACAGCCGGCGGTGCAGGATCGGCGCACTCGACCGGCTCAGATCGGAGGTTCGAAGACCAATGGGGAGCCGAGATCGACCGCGGCATCAGGCCAAGCGGAAGCCCAAGGAGAAGGCGCCAAAGATTCAGCCGGCGTCGAGCTACGAGGCACCGACGCAGGCCGAAATCGTGAAACCCAGGCGCAAGCCACGCAGCGAGCCCGGCGAATCGGAGTGACCCTCGGCCACCCGGGCAGATAGGGAAGGAGCCCACGGACCCATGGAAGCCTCGGTGGCGGAAGTGCCGGAGGTTGCCCGCAACGGCGAGCGCGGACGCGCCGTCGACGCCGCCATCCTCCAGATCGAGAAGCAGTTCGGACGCGGCGCGATCATGCGTCTCGGCGACAAGGGCGCCAAGATGCAGGTCGAGTCGATCTCGACTGGCTCCGTGGCGCTCGACTTGGCGCTCGGCGTGGGCGGCGTGCCCCGCGGCCGCATTACCGAGGTGTATGGGCCGGAGTCGAGCGGCAAGACCACCCTGTGCTACCACATCGCCGGCAACGCGCAGCGCGCCGGTGGGATCGTGGCCTTCATCGATGCCGAGCACGCGCTCGACCCCACCTATGCGCGCAACGTGGGCGTGAACGTCGATGAGCTGCTGGTGAGCCAGCCGGACACCGGGGAGCAGGCGCTCGAGATCGCCGAGACTCTGATCCGCAGCAACGGGGTCGACGCCGTGATCGTCGACTCGGTCGCCGCCCTCGTGCCACGAGCCGAGATCGAGGGCGACATGGGCGACAGCCACGTTGGCCTCCAGGCGCGGCTCATGAGCCAGGCGCTCCGCAAGCTGACCGGCGCCATCAACCGGTCGAACACGGCACTCATCTTCACCAACCAGCTGCGCGAGAAGATCGGCGTCATGTTCGGCAATCCCGAGACGACTCCGGGCGGCCGCGCGCTGAAGTTCTACGCCAGCGTGCGGATGGATATCCGGCGCATCGAGACCCTGAAGTCGGGGACCGATGCGATCGGCTCCCGCACCAGGGTCAAGGTCGTAAAGAACAAGGTCGCCTCGCCCTTCCGGATCGCCGAGTTCGACATCATGTACAACGAGGGGATCAGCCGCGAGGGCGGCCTGCTCGACGTCGGGATCGCGGCCGGAGTGCTCAGCAAGACCGGCGCGTGGTTCAACTACGGCGATACGCGCCTGGGCCAGGGGCGCGAGAACGCGCGCGACTTCCTCAAGGCCAATCCCGAGCTCGCCAACACCATCGACGACGAGATCCGCTCGAAGGTGGCCTCCATCGAGGTGGGCGTCGAGGGGATCCCCGAGGCCGAGTGAGGGGCTGACAGGCCGATGCCGGGGCGTCGCGCGCCGCACGCGCCCCGGGACCGGGACCCACCCGACGTGGCTGCCGCCCTGGAGATCAGCCTGCGCTTCCTCGGCACACGTCCACGCACGCGCTGGGAGCTCGAGCGGCGCCTGCGAACTGCCGGTGCTGGCGACGAGGTGCGCGACGCGGTCCTCGCGAGGCTGGGGGAGCTCGGCTACCTCGACGACGATGCGTTCGCACGCTATTGGGCGGAGCAGCGCGACCGTCATGCGCCCCGCGGACGCCGCATGGTCGAGGCAGAGCTGCGGCAACGGGGCGTGCCGGGCGACGTGATCGAGCGTCTGCGCTCCGACCCGCTCGATCGCCCCGACGACGACGCGCTGCCCCAGACCGAGATGCAGCGTGCCCGCATCGCGCTCGAGAGGCATCTGCGCGGACGCCCGCTCCCCGACGACCCCAAGGCGGCGCAGCGGATCGGGATGTTCCTGATGCGGCGCGGCTTCGACGCCGAGACCGTTCGCGGCGTCCTGCGCCAGGCCGGGGACGATACCATCGAGGAGACTCCGTAGCGGCTAGGCGTCCCAACATGCGATTTGCCTTGATGACCGAGCCCCAGCAGGGGCTCAGCTACGACGAGATCCTGGCTTCGGCGCGGACCGCCGAGGAGGCGGGGATCGAGGCCTTCTTCCGCTCCGACCACTACAGCAGCTTCCCGGGGGGCGCCGGCCTGCCCACCACCGATGCGTGGACCACGATCGCCGGCCTCGCGCGCGAGACCTCGACGATCCGGCTCGGCGCGCTCGTGTCGCCGGTCACGTTCCGCATCCCGGGCAGCCTCGCCAAGGTGATCCAGACCGCCGACGAGATGAGCGGCGGGCGGATCGAGGTCGGCCTCGGCGCTGGATGGAACGACGAGGAGCACGCCGCGCTGGGCATCCCATTCCCGCCGCTCGACGAGCGGTACGCGATGTTTGAGGAGGAGCTGGCTATCCTCCACGGCCTGTGGACCGAGCCGGACGGCTGGAGCTTCGCGGGCAAGCACTGGCAAGTGGTCGGGGCAAAGCGCCACGGGGAGATTGCCCGCGGCGGGCGACGGCACCCGCATATTCTGCTCGGCGGCGCCGGGAAGCCGCGCCTGGCCGCGCTGGCGGCTCGCTACGCGGACGAGTTCAACCTGAACTCGGCCTCGGCGGACGCCGCGGTCGACGCCTACGAGCGGGTCCGCGCCGCCTGCCGCGAGATCGGCCGCGATCCCGAGGAGCTGGTCTACTCCGCGATGACCGGCGTGCTCGTGGCCGAAACCCCGTCCGAGCTGCGAGATCGGGTCGCGCAGCTGCTGGAGGCGATGGGCACCAGGGACGACGCCGAGGGCTGGCTTGCCACCCGTCGCGGCCGCTGGGTGATGGGCACCCCCGACGAGGCGTGGGAGGGGGTGCGCAGCATGGAGGCTGCCGGCGTGCAGCGGATCATGCTGCAGGACTTCCTGCCCCGCGACCTCGACCAGATCCGCCTGATCGGCCGAATCACGGCAGAGGGCCCCCAGGGGTGAGCTCCGCCGACTTGGGGTACACTCGGGGCCACGTTTGACCCGCCGTTAACGAGGCAACCAGCCCGCGGCCGGCGACTCATCGATCGACCTGCACGCCCCAACTCGGGGCGAGACTTGCCCAATAGCCGGGCTCCAACGAACGGAGGAGCGCCGATGCCTGAGACCATGCAGATCGTCCTCGTCGGGGCGATCGCCGCCCTCGCTGGCGCGGCGGTCGGCTATTTCGTGCGCCGCGCCATGGCAGCCAACTCTATTCGGCACGCGGACACGTACGCGGAGCGGATCGTCGCCGAGGCGCGCGCCAAGCAAAAAGAGATCGTTCTGGAAGGGAAGGACGACGTGCTGAAGATGCAGCGCGCCGCCGAGGACGACGCGCGCGAAAAGCGCGCTGACCTCCAGCGACAGGAGCGCCTCCTGCTGGATCGGTCCGAGAGCATGGACCGCAAGCTGGAGGCGTTCGAGCGTCGCGAGGAGAGCCTCGAGGAGCGGCTGCGACTGCTGGAGGCCGAGCGCGCGCAGGTTGCCGAGCTGCTGCAGCGCGAGCTGGGCGAGCTCGAGCGAGTCGGAGGACTGTCTGCGGCGGAGGCGCGCCAGACCCTGATCGGCAAGATCGTCGACGAGGCACAGGCGGAAGCGCAGCAGCAGGTCCGCGAGGTCGAGCGACGCGCGCACGACGAGGGCGAAGAGCTCGCGCGGCGAGTGCTCACCACCGTGATGCAGCGGATCGCGGCTGATCACACCTCCGAGGCGACGGTCAGCGTCGTGCACCTCCCGTCGGAGGAGATGAAGGGCCGCATCATCGGCCGTGAGGGACGCAACATTCGGGCCCTGGAGCAGGCCACCGGGGTCGACCTGATCATCGACGACACGCCGGAGGCGGTGGTCCTGTCCGGCTTCGACCCGGTCCGGCGCGAAGTGGCTCGCATGGCGCTCACCAAGCTGATCAGCGACGGCCGGATTCACCCGGGGCGCATCGAGGAGACGGTGGCCAAGTGCCGTTCCGAGATCGAAGTGGTGATGCGCCAGGCCGGCGAGCAGGCCGCCTACGACGCCGGGGTGCCGGGACTGCACCCCGAGCTGATCAAGCTCCTCGGCCGCCTGAAGTACCGCACCAGCTACGGCCAGAACGTGCTCAACCACTGCATCGAGACCGCGCGCCTCTCCGGTCTGCTGGCGGCCGAGATCGGCGTCAATGTGGCGGAGTCGAAGAAGGGCGGCCTGCTGCACGACATCGGCAAGGCAGTCGACCACGAGGTTGAGGGGCCGCACGCCCTGATCGGCGGCGACATCGCCAAGCGCTACGGAGTGAACCCGGTGGTCTGCAACGCGATCGCCGCGCACCACCAGGAGGTGGAGCAGCAGTCGACCGAGGCCACCGTGGTCCAGATCGCCGACGCCATCAGCGCCTCGCGACCCGGAGCGCGGGGCGAGAGCCTTGACAACTACGTCAAGCGGCTCGACGACCTGCAGCAGATCGCGCTCAGCTTCCCCGGCGTGGAGCGCTGCTACGCGATCCAGGCCGGGCGCGAGATCCGGATCCTGGTCCGCCCGGAGGACATGGACGACCTCGCTTCGAGCCGCCTGGCGCGCGACGTGGTCAAGAAGATCGAGGAGCAGCTGCAATATCCGGGTCAGATCAAGGTGACCGTGATCCGGGAGACCCGCGCGGTCGACTACGCCCGATGACCGATCGCGCCGCCGTGGTGCGATGCCTGGTCATCGGCGACATCATCGGGAAGCCTGGACGGCTGGCTGTCCGGCAGCTGCTGCCGCAGATGCGCGAGGAGCTCGACCTCGACCTGGTTGTCGCCAACGGCGAGAACGTGGCGGCCGGCATGGGTCTGACGCCCTCCCTCTCGGAAGAGCTGCTGGCCAGCGGGATCGACGTGATCACCAGCGGCAACCACATCTGGGACAAGCGCGAGGTGTACGACTACCTCGACACGGATCGCCCGGTGCTGCGCCCCCTGAACTATCCCGATAGCAGCCCAGGGCGTGGCTGGCTGGTGCATCAGCTGCCCGACGGCGACCAGGTGGCGGTCATCAACCTGATGGGCCGCGTCTTCATGAACCAGCTCGACTCTCCCTTCGCGGCGGCCGATGCGCTGCTCGACGGAGCCGCCGAGCCGCTGCCGCCCGTGCGGATCGTCGATTTCCACTGCGAGATCACGTCCGAGAAGAACGCGATGGGCTGGCACCTCGACGGGCGCGTCAGCGCGGTGGTCGGCACCCACACCCACGTCCCGACCGC
>JBDUDC010000002.1:0-32053 GCA_040003165.1 Chloroflexota bacterium | reverse complement strand
CTGCGCGAGCCAAAGCCGGCGCGCATGGTCTGGGTCGAGACACCAACCAACCCGCTGCTGAAGGTGGTCGACATCGCATCGGTCGCTCGCCTCGCAGCGGGCGTGGGCGCCGTCACGGTGGTCGACAACACGTTCGCCACGCCGTACCTGCAGCGCCCGCTCGAGCTGGGAGCTGACCTCGTCCTGCACTCCGCAACGAAGTACCTCGGCGGGCACTCGGACGTGATCGGAGGGCTGGCTGCCACCCGCTCCGACGAGCTTGCCAGCCTGCTGCGCTTCCACCAGAACGCCGCCGGCGCGGTGCCGAGCCCGTTCGATTGCTGGCTCGTGATGCGCGGCCTGCGAACCCTGACGGTGCGCATGGAGCGCGCCTCCGCCAACGCGGCCGTCATCGCTGAATGGCTGACCGGTCGCCCCGAGGTCGAGGCGGTTCACTACCCGGGCCTCGCCGAGCACCCGCAGGCGGAGCTGGCCGCCCGCCAGATGCGCCTCCCCGGCGCGATGGTCTCTTTCGAGCTGCGCACCGGAGAGGAAGGCGGGCGGCGCTTCGTGGGCGCGACGCGCCTCTTCACACTCGCGGAATCACTCGGCGCGGTCGAGTCCCTGATCGAGCTGCCGGCGGCCATGACCCATCTCTCGGTCGCCGACTCTCCGCTCGCCGTTCCGCCCGGGCTCATCCGCCTCTCGGTCGGGATCGAGGCCGTGGACGACCTCGTGGCGGACCTCGACGCCGCCTTTGCGGCCGCCGCCTAGGCGCCCCGCTGCCGGTGACGCGGTCCGACCCGGAACCCGACTCGCCGCCCGAGCTGGCCGACGACAGCCCAACCGAGCTGGTCGAGACTGACGACGGTGAGCTCGTGGAGCGCCTCTCCGGCGCCACGGCCACGCTGCTGCTGGCGTGGCTGATCGGGATCGGCGCCGCGACCGGCCTGCTGGCGGTCTGGCTCTTTGTATGGATCGTGTCGGGTACGCGCCTGGGGCTCGACAGCCTGCTCTCGAGCCTCGGGTTCTACGTCGCGCTGGCCGGCGCGTCGGGGCCATGCATCCTCTGGCTGGCAGGCCGCGCGCAGGGCCACTCGTTGGGCTGGTTCGCGTGGACGGCCGCGAAGATCGGCCTGGTAATGGTAGCCATCACGATCGCGATGGTGCTGCTGGCCGTGCTCGTCTTCGGCAACCTGCCGGGGGTCGGCGTGCTGCTGCTCGACGCGATGCTGGTGGTGGCGGTGCTGCTGGTGAGCCAGCTGTGGGCCTTGGCGGTCTGGTCCGCGGACCGCTACATCGCCCGAGCCCGGATTCGCGCCGAGTAGCTCGCTCGGCCGGTCAGACGTCGTAACTGCGCTGCGGCTCTGCGATGCCCACGTCGCCTCCGAAGGCCTGCGTCGCCTGCTGGCGTGCCTCGGGCGCGCCCGACGGCCCGGCCGGCAGGTGGGTCAGCAGGAGGCGCTCGACGCCGGCGCGGCGCGCGATCTCGCCCGCCTCGGCAGGGAGGAGGTGTCCGCGCGGCTCGGGCGGGGAGGCGTCCTCCTGCAGCGAACGAAGCGTCGCCTCGCACAGGAGCAGGTGAGCGCCGGCGATGAGACGGTCGAGCTGCTGGCAGGGAGCGCTGTCCGCGCTGTAGACGAAGAGCCGCGAGGGGTCTTCATCTGCGCCGCGCGCGGTGATCCGAAAGCCCCAGGTCGGGATGTAGTGCTGCGTCGGACCCGGCTCGAGCCGGAGCGCCGCGACTTCGAACGGCCGCTCTCCATCGTGCTCCTCGAGGGTGAAGGCCTTCTCCCAGAAGTCGGGGTAGCCCGCGCCGCGGGCCATGTCGCCCATCTGCTCCATCGATCCGGGCGGCAGGATGACCCGCAGCTTGCGACGCGCCTCGTCGCTCCACGGGTAGACGTAGCGCAGCGTAACGAGGTCGAGGAAGTGATCCGTGTGCATGTGGCTGATCACCACCGCATCGAGCTCCTCGGGGTGTCCGATGCGGAGCAGCTGCGCCACCACCCCGGGGCCGGCGTCGAGGAGGACCCGCGACCCGCCCGCCTCCACCAGGTAGCCGGCGCATGCCTCGTTTGCATTCGGGCGGGCCGGCGAGCGGCCCAGAACGGTGAGGCGCAACTCAGCGCTGCTCGATGGGTGTGTAATCCCGGACTCCGGGACCTGTGTAGATCTGCCGCGGCCGTGCGATGCGCGTCTCGTGCGACTCGTTCATCTCCTTCCACTGCGCGATCCAGCCCGGTAGCCGGCCGATTGCGAAGCAGTTGGTGAACATGCTCTTCGGGAAGCCGATGGCCCGGTAGATGAGGCCGGAGTAGAAGTCGACGTTGGGGTAGAGCTTGCGCTCCACGAAGTACTCGTCGTGCAGCGCGACCTCCTCGAGCCGCCGGGCGACGTCGAAGAGGTCCTCATCGGCGCCGGTGGCGGCCAGCACGCGATCGCTCGCGGCCTTGATGATCTTCGCGCGCGGATCGAAGTTCTTGTAGACCCGATGCCCGAAGCCGGGAAGCCGGAACGACCCGTTCGGGTCCTTCGCCCGGTCGACGTACTTCTGCACGTTGCCGCCATCGGCCACGATTCGCTCCAGGGTATTGATCACCGCTTCGTTGGCCCCGCCATGCAGCGGCCCCCATAGGGCGCTGATGCCGGCGGAGATTGATGCGTACAGGTTGACATGGCTGCTGCCGACCATGCGCACGGTCGAGGTCGAGCAGTTCTGCTCGTGGTCGGCGTGGAGGATGAGCAGCAGGTCGAGCGCCTGCGCGACCTCGGGATTGGCCGCGTACGGCTCCGCGGGCACGCCGAACATCATGTGCAGCAGGTTGGCGGCGTAGCCGAGGTCGTTCTGCGGGTAGACGTAGGGTTGGCCAATCGCCTTCTTGTAGGCCCACGCCGCGAGGGTCGGCAGCTTGGCCAGCAGCCGGTTGATCGTGATCTCGACCGCCTCCTCGTCGAATGGGTCGTGGCTGTCCTGGTAGAAGGTTGAGAGGCCGACGGTCCCTGCGGCAAGCACCGCCATCGGGTGCGCGTCGTACGGGAAGCTGTCGAAGAAGCGGCGCATCTCCTCGTGGATGAGGGTGTGATGCGTGACGTTGGCGACGAAGCGGTCGAGCTCGGCGCGCGTCGGCAGGTTGCCGTAGATCAGCACGTAAGCGACCTCGAGGAAGGTCGAGCGCTCCGCCAGCTGCTCGATCGGATAGCCGCGATAGCGCAGGATGCCGCGCTCCCCGTCGAGATACGTGATCGCGCTCGTGCAGGAGCCGGTGTTGCCATAGCCGGGGTCGAGCGTGATCAGGCCGGTCTTCGTCCGCAGCTGACCGATCTCCACGGCTCGCTCGCCCTCGCTGCCGGTAACGACAGGCAGCTCCAGCGTCCCCCCGTCGAGGCCGATGCTGACCGTCTCGCTGCGGACCAGGGTCTCGTGGCTCATGCGTGGATCAGCTCTCGCACCGCGTCGCGCTCCTCCAGCAGCTCGGCCAGCGTCGCATCGATCTTGCCGCGCGCCCATTCTCCGTGCTCGATTCCCTGCACGATCTCGACCCGGCCGCCGCCGCTCGCACGCAGCGGAAATCCGAAGACGATTCCCTCCGGCACGCCGTACGCGCCCTGCGCCGGTGCGGGGACCGCCGCCGAAAAGATCTCGCCGCTCGGCCGGGCGATGTTTCGCACGGTGTCGATGATCGCGTTCGCAGCCGATGCTGCGCTCGACTGTCCGCGCGCCTTGATGATCTCGGCGCCGCGCTGCTGAACGGTGCTGATGAAATCGCCCTGCAGCCACGGGTCGTCGGCGATCACCTCGTGCGCCGGTCGTCCGCCGATGGTGGCGTGGTACGCGTCCGGGAACTGCGTGCTCGAATGGTTGCCCCAGATGGCAAGGTCGCGGACTTCGTCGACCGGAGCGCCGGCCCTTTTCGCGAGCTGGCTTCGGCCCCGGTTCTCATCGAGCATCGTCATTGCGAACCATCGGTCGGGGGGAATGTCGGGCGCGTTGGCGGCGGCGATCAGGCAGTTGGTGTTGCACGGGTTGCCGACCACCAGCACGCGGATGTCGTCATCGGCGTGCGCGCCGATCGCATGCCCCTGGCCGCTAAAGATTCCGCCGTTGATGGTGAGCAGGTCGTTGCGCTCCATCCCGGCCTTGCGCGGCACCGCGCCCACCAGGAGCGCCCAGCTCACGCCATCGAAGGCCTTCGGGGCCTCCGACGTGGTCACCACCTCTCGCAGTTGCGGAAAGGCGCAATCCTCGAGCTCCATGCGAACGCCCTCGAGGCCCGGCAACGCCTGCTCGAGCTCGAGGAGCTGCAGCCCGACCGTGGTCTCCGGCCCGAACATCTGTCCCGAAGCGATGCGAAAGACGAGCGCATAGCCGATCTGCCCGGCAGCGCCGGTGACGGCGACCTTCACGTGGGAGTCAGGCATCTCGTCTCCAGTCGGGCGGTCATTCGAGTGTAGCGCAGCCCAATTGAGGTCAGGACTGGGGCTCGCCCGACCGATTCACCCGCCAGTCGGCGAGCGCGGCGGCCATCGATCGGAACGCCAGGCGCGGCAGCCAGTCGGCCACCTCCTCGTGCCGGACCCAGGCGAATTCGCTTGACTCGGGGTCGAGCCGTACGGGGGCCGATGGATCCCGCATCCTCGCGAGATAGATGCATGCCACCGCATTCCCCGGCCTGCTGGTGTAGACGCCCAGGAGACGGAGGAGCTCCACGTCAAGCCCGGCCTCCTCGAGCGTCTCGCGGCGCGCCGCCTCTTCCGGCGATTCGCCCGGATCTAGATAACCGGCGGGCAGATCCCATGCTCCTGCGCCGGGCTCGACGGCACGGCGCAGGAGGAGGATCGATCCGTCGCGCTCGAGGATCACGCCCGCCGCCGGCTTCGGATTGGAGTACCAGCGCCATGCGCATCGCGCGCAGATAAGCGGCTGTTCATCCGGACCGGCGCAGTGCGGGCATGCGGGGACGGTGAGGGTCACCGTATCAAGGGTAGCGCGGCGATCAGGAGATGCGAACCAGCCCCGCGAGGCTGGCTCCGATCGAAGCGAAGCGTCCGGCCACCGACGGCGCCAGCGAGTAGTAGATGTTCGTGCCGCGGCGCTCGCTCTGGACCACGTCCGCGTCGCGAAGGACCTTGAGGTGGTGCGAGATGGTCGGCTGGCTGACGCCGCAGCAATCGGTGAAGTCGCACGCGCAGGCACCGCCCGCGGCGAGCTGGCGAACGATCTCCAGACGCGTCGGATCGGCCAGCGCGGAGAGGAGCAGGACATCAGGGTCGGCAGACTTCATCGCGGGTCACTATATCAGCCTTCGTCTATATTGACGGGCATCGATATAGTATCTGGGAAAGGAGGTGCCTGCCATGCGATCGGATGCTGACTGCGAATGCGACTGCGGCGAATGCTGCCGGACCGGCTGCTGCTGAGCCGCTGATCGGGCGCCGGTGCGGCCGCTGCCGGGCCGGCGCCTACCTCCCGGCCTCCGCGACGAGGTCGCGCACGCGCTCCGCCAGCTCGTCGCGCGCCCGGCGGAAGGCACCGATGCGCTGCTCCTCGTCGCCCTCAGCCGCAGAAGGGTCGTCGATCTGCCAGTGTTGCTGCTCGGTCACTCCGGGCAGTGTGGGACAGCTCTCCCTCGCCTCGTCGCACACTGTCACCAACCGGTCGAAGCTCTGGCCGGCGAGCTGATCGATCGCTTTGCTCCGCTGGGCGCCGATATCGATCCCGATCTCGCGCATGACCTCGACCGCTTCGGGACGGAGGTCGCTCTGGATGGTGCCCGCGCTGAACGCGTCGAACCTTCCCTCGCCCCAGGCGCGCAGCATCCCCTCGGCCATCTGCGACCGCGCGCTGTTGTGCGTGCAGAGGAAGATCACGCGTTCGCGGGCCGCGGGAGGTGCGCCGGTCATGACGTCGGCGCACGCTTCTCCTGGACCAGCCAGGTGTTGCCATCCGGATCGTTGAAGGAGAGGAACGTGGCATAGCTCCGGCGCTCCGGATCCGGCCCAGGTGCCTGGCCGCCTCCCTCCATGTGCCACATCTCGCTGGGATCCACGCCTCGTTCGACGAGCTCGGCCCGCGCGGCCTCGATGTCGGGAACACACAGATGCAGGCCATGGATCGAGCCTGCCGCCATCTCTGGGCTCCTCATCAGCGCAATTGAGCATGCCGAGCCCGGCGGCGTCAGCTGCACCACGCGAAAGTCCTTGCCGGCGCTGTGGTCGACATCCAGGTTGAAGCCTGCGTTCTCAACGTAGAAGGCCTTGGCGCGATCGATGTCCGAGACGGGGACGACGATGAGCTCGAGGGTCCAGTTCACGTTGGCGTCTCCTTGCGGTTGGGGATTGGCTGTGGAGAAGTCGGCCGCGGCCGGCCGATCTCGGGGATAACCGGGGTTGTGGGCCGAACCGGCCGGCCCCTATCCTGTGGTTGTCCCGGAGGGGCGACCAACAGCTCCAGAGATTGCATCAACGGACTGGCGGACGTTCCTTCGGGACGTTTCTTTGTTGCAGGCGCCGAACCACCTCGGCCGTCTCCTCGTCGGATCCGTGGCCAGGCTCCGAGGCCGGCCCCGCGAAGGTCCCGAATTGCCGATCGCCGGCGTCGCCCAGGCCCGGCACGATGTACCCCCTCTCGTTCAGCTCGCGGTCGACCGCAGCAACGTGGATATCGATGTCCGGATGCGCGGTCGAGAGGGTGGTGATGCCCTCCGGGGCGGCGATGAGCGAGACCTGCTTGATGCGCGCCGCGCCCCACGCCTTCAGGATGTCGACCGTGGCCGCGGCCGAGCCACCGGTGGCCAGCATCGGGTCCAGGATGAGGCAGACCTGGACGGTCGCTGCATCCGGCAGCTTGTTGTAGTACTCGACCGGCTTCAACGTGCGCTCGTCACGATAGAGACCGATGTGCCAGACCTGCGCCGCAGGGAGCAGCTCGAGCATGGCGTCGACCATCCCCAGGCCGGCCCGAAGGACCGGGACGAGGCCGACCTTGGGGCCGAGCCGCTCCCCGGACATCTCCTCGAGCGGCGTGGTCACCCGCACGGCGGTCGTCTCGAGATCGGCCATCGCTTCGTAGCCGAGCAGCCACGAGAGCTCGCGCACGAGCTCGCGGAACTGCTTGGTGTCGGTCCCGGTGCCGCGCAGCAGGCTGAGCTTGTGTGCGACGAGCGGATGGGGGCTGACGTGGACGTTAGGGGGCAGCGCGCTCTCAGCCATCGCGGCCGATTCTAGCGGCGGCCCGCACGTGCGCCGGTCCGATGCGATCCACCGACGGCGTGCCCAGCAACGCCATGGCGAGCTCAAGCTCCTCGCGCGCGATCGCGAAGGCGCGGGCGATTGCTTCCTCCCCGAGGCTCAGGGCGTAGAAGAACGGCCGCCCGATGAACACGCCGCGCGCTCCGAGCGCGAGCGCGACCAGCACGTCCGTGGCGCGGCGGACTCCGCCGTCGAGGTAGACCTCGGCGCGGCCCTTGATGGCGGCCACCACCTCTGCGAGAGTATCGATGGGTGCGACAACGGCGTCCAGCTGACGGCCGCCGTGGTTCGAGACCACGATCCCGTCCACCCCGTGCTCCACGGCCAGCAGCGCATCCTCCACGGTCAGGATCCCCTTGACGACCAGCGGCAGGGAGCTCCACGAGCGGATCTCCGCGAGGTCCGCCCAGGTGAGCGCCACCCCGCGCATGTCGAGCAGATCGTCGAGGCCTTCGTGCTCGTCGGCCGGGAGGTTCCCCCACGGCCCCGCGAGCACGAACCCGTTGCGCAGGTCGCGCTCCCGGTAGCCGAGCTCGGGAAGGTCGACGGTCAGGACGGTCGCGCTGTATCCAGCCGCCTCCGCGCGCTCGACCAGCCGCCTGGCCTGCGGCCGATTGTTGAGGTAGAGCTGAAACCATCGGGGCCCCGTCGACACCTCGGCCACCTCCTCGAGGGAGCAGCTCGATACGGTCGAGAGGCAATACAGGACGCCAGCCGCGGCCGCCGCGCGAGCGAGTGGCAGCTCTCCGTCCGGGTGTGCGAGCCCCTGCATCGCCATCGGGGCCACGCCGATGGGGAGTGCCATCTGGGTCCCGAGCCAGGTCGTGGCGAGGTCGACGCGTGAGACGTCCACGAGCATGCGCGGCCGGAGCTGGTAGCGGCCGAACGCGGCCCGGTTCTCGGCGAGGCTGCGCTCATCGCCGGCGCCGCCGGCCACGTAATCGAAGTGCTCGGGCGCCATCCGTGCCCTGGCCGGGGCCTCGAAGTCGCCGAGGTTGAACAGGTCCGGCATCGAAGCCGATTCTACGCCGGCGTCCGGATCGGTCTGAGGCATGGGTATCGCCGCTTTGCGTTGGCTGCTAGGCTAGGGGGTCGTTACAGCTATTCGCGCGGACCGTGCCTCCGCCCGTCACCGGATCTCGCCAGAGGAGGAAGCAAGCATGGTCTTCGGGTCGAAGCGTGAAACGAAGCCAGACGGGCTGACGCGCGAAGATGTCGTCGGCAATCTCTATCCGGATAGTCTCACGAGCGAGGTCGATGTGGCCCAGTCACCACCCGAGTTCCGCCGCGACGAGCGCGGCAATGAGAGCGTCATCGATCCGCACGCCCGCTTCAACGGGAAGTACGTGTCGGATCGAGACCTGCGAATCGAGGGAGAGGCGCAGGGCGAGATCGAGTGCCAGGGCACGTTGATCATCAGCCCGCAGGCCAAGGTGCGCAGCGCGATCAAGGCCCACAACGTTATCGTGAACGGCGATTACGAAGGCGACGTCGACTGCGGCGGACGCTTCGAGATCGGTTCAACCGGTCGCGTCAAGGGGACGGTCAAGACCCAGGTCCTCGTGGTCAAGGAGGGCGCCCACTGGGAAGGCTCGGTGACGATGAGCCGAGAAGCAGGCCCGCGGCCTGCGCCTTCGCAGGGTCAGGGCTCACCCGGCCAGCGCAATGACCAGCCACCCGCGGCTCCGCAGCGCCAGGGATCCCCGCAGCCGGCCGGGGCGGCCGCGCCATCGGGTGGCGGAAGCGGTGGCGGAAGCATCTTCAGCAAGCAGGACCGCGAACCCTCTGGGGAGCGCCAGCCATCCAACACCGGCGGCGGCGGCCAGTAAGCCGCAGCGCGCCTCCGGTCCTGGTCGAGGTCACACGCGGCGACCAGGTCGAATCTCGCCACCGCGGCTCGATTGCGGTCGTCACGCCGTCGGGCCAGGCGGTGGCGTCGGTTGGTGACGCCGACCAGTTCATCTTCACGCGCTCGTCGGCCAAGCCCTTTCAGCTTGCGCCCTTCGTCGCCTCGGGTCGGTTCGACGAGTACCGGCTCGGGACCGATGCGCTCGCCATCATGGCCGCCTCGCATGCCGGCGAGGACCGCCACGTTCGCACGGTCCAGGCAATCCTGCGCACTGCCGGCGTGCCCTCCTCCGCGCTGCAATGCGGCACGCATGCGCCGTACGACGTCGAGACCGCACAGCGCCTGATTCGCGACGGCGAGCAGCCCACGCCGCTGCGACACAACTGCAGTGGCAAGCACACCGGCATGATTCTCTTCGCGAAGGCATCGGGCTGGCCGATCGAGACCTACTGGCAGCCCGATCATCCGGTTCAGCGCCTCGCGCTGGAGACCGTCTCCGCCCTCTCGGACGTCCCGGTCGAGGAGATCGCGACGGCGACTGACGGCTGTGGGGTCGTGACCTTCGGCATGCCGCTCAAGGGCCTGGCCCTGGCGTTCGCTCGCCTGGCCGATCCTTCGGCCGTCGCCGATCCACCCCTGCGCGGCGCGCTGACCCGAATTCGCGACGCGATGATCGAGCATCCGGAGCTGGTTGCCGGTGAGCGGCGCCGGATCGATACCGCCCTGATGCGCTCCTACCCGGGGCAGATCGCCTCGAAGGGCGGCGCGGAAGGGGTCCTGGCGATGGGCCTCCTCAAGGGCGCGACCGATGACGCGCCGCTCGGCATTGCCGCCACGATCGAGGACGGCAACTTGGGCCGGCGCGCAGGGGACGTCGTATCGGTCGCGGTGCTTAAGCAGCTGGGCCTGGTGCGCGAGATCCCGGACCGGCTCCGCGAGTTTGTCTCGCCCCCCGTACTGGATCCACGCGGTGAGCCCTCTGGCGAGGTGCGGCCCGCGTTCCGGCTGAGCTGAGGCTCGCGCTCATCAGAGGCTCGCACGGAGAAGATCGGCGAGGCGGAGGAAGAGGGGAGCGAGGATCAGGGCCGGCAGAAAGTTGGCGACGCGGATCGCCTTGAGCTCCAGCAGCCGGAGGCCCACGCCCACCAGGAGGAGGCCCCCCGTGGCCGATATCGCGAGGACGGTGGCGCTGTCCATCACGTCGCGCAGCAGGAACGCGCCGGCCGCGATCCCGCCCTGCACGACCAAGATGGTCAACGCCGACAGGTAGACCCCGGGCCCGAGGGCAGCCGCGAAGGCGATCGAGGCGACCCCGTCGAGCAGCGACTTGATCGCCAGCAGGGTGGCGTCGCTGCGCAGCCCGTTGTTGAGGGAGCCCAGGATCGTCAGAGGGCCGACGCAGAAGACGAGCGATGCCGTGACGAACCCCTCGCTGATCCGCGAGCCGCGATCGCCGCGCGAGAGCCGGCGCTGGAACCAGCCGCCCAGCGCCTGGAGCCCGTCATGCAGCCGGAGCAGCTCGCCGAGCGCGACCCCGAGCAGCAGGGCCGCGAGCACGGTGAGCTCGTCGCCCGGACGCGCGGCGGGATCGGTGAAGATGCGCAATCCCATCGCCACCCCGATCAGCAGGGTGAAGAGGCCGAGGCCGCTGGTCAGGCTCTCCTGCATCCTCGGCGGCAGCCGAGCGCCGAGAAGCAGGCCGGCAGTGGTGCCGATCAGAACGGTGGCGACGTTGAGCAGGGTGCCAGTCAGGAACACGAGGCTGATTGTGTGCGAAAGTGACCGACCGGGGGCCCCGCCCGCCGCGTACGGTGATCATCGGCCAGGAGGATCGGTCAGGAGGGTGGGTTGCGCTACGTGGCACTCGGTGACTCGTACACGATCGGGACCTCCGTGGCCGAGTCTGAGAGCTGGCCGAACCAGCTGGTGCGGCGCCTCGATGGCTCACCAGGGCTCGAGCTGATCGCCAACCTCGGCGTGAACGGCTACACCTCCGGCGACCTGATTCGCGACGAGCTTCCTCGGCTCGACGGGCTGAAGACCGATTTCGTGAGCGTGCTGATCGGGGTC
This sequence comes from Chloroflexota bacterium, assembly GCA_040003165.1. GTDB lineage: Bacteria > Chloroflexota > Limnocylindria > QHBO01 > QHBO01 > JALYSK01. The sequence goes on along the minus strand of JBDUDC010000002.1, from coordinate 20,904 downwards.
AATGACGTCGTCCAGCAGGTCGGCCTGGCCGCCTATGCGGCGAACGTGGCGGCCATCCTCGATGACCTTCTGGCGCGACTGCCGGAGCGACGCATCCTCGCGATCGCCACGCCGGACTACACCGTCACTCCGCAGGGAGCGGCCTTCGGCGACCCGAAGCGCCAGAGCGCCGCCATCCAGCGCGTCAATGATGCGCTGCACAAGGCCGCGATGGCGCGGAAGATCAGGTTCGTGCCGGAGATATTCGAGCTCAGCCGCTCGGCGGGGCGAAGCCTGGTCGCGGCCGATGGTCTGCACCCGAGCGGTGCCCAGTACGCGCTCTGGGCGGATGCCATCGCGCCGGCCGTAGGTGAGCTGCTGCAATGAGCGAGATCGAGGCCCCGGGCGGCCCAAGCCCGACCGAGTATCCGGCACCGAGCCCGGGGCGCTCGGCGGGACAGATCGTCCTCGACGCAAGCCTGATCTTGGCCGCCACCGCGGTCGCCAGTCGGATCCTGGGCTGGGTGCGCCTGGTCGTGATCGGATCGCAGTTCGGGGCCTCAGATCAGCTCGACGCGTACTTCGCCGCGTTCCTGATCCCCGATGCCATCTTCCAGTTGGTCGTGGCGGGGGCGCTCTTCACCGCCCTGGTGCCGGTCTTCGTGAGCTATCGCGCCCGCGACCAGGATGACGAGGCCTGGCGGGTGGCGAGCAGCGTCGTCAACATCCTCGTCATCGCGCTGGCGCTGCTGGCGGTGGTTGTGGCCGTCTTCGCCCCCGCGCTCGTTCCGCTGGTCGCGCCTGGGTTCGACGCGCCAACGACGGACCTGACGGTGCGCCTGACGCGGATCATGCTGCTCAGCCCGATCTTCATCGGCCTTGGTGCGGTGGTGACCGGGATCCTCAACACCTACGACCGCTGGGCGGTGCCGGCCATGGCGCCGCTCGTCTACAACCTGTCGATCATCTTCGCTGCGATCTTCGTCGCACCGTTCCTTGGCGTGGAGGCGCTGGCGGTGGGCGTGGCAGTCGGGTCCCTCCTGCACCTCGCTATCCAGCTGCCGAGCCTTGCCGCGGTCGGGCAGCGCTACGACCTGACGCTGGGCTTGCGCCATCCGGGCGTGCGCCGCGTCGCGCTGCTCACGGGCCCGCGGACCCTCGGGCTGGCCGCGGGACAGATCAACCTGATCGTGTCGACGGTGCTCGCCAGCGGCTTGGCGGAGGGCAGCGTCGCCGCGTACAACTATGCGTTCCAGCTCTCGATGATCCCCGCCGGGGTGGTCGGGGTCAGCATCGCGGTCGCCCTCTTCCCGACCCTCTCGCGCGACGCTGCGCTGGGACGGCTGAGCGAGATCCGGCGCCAGGTGGCGGGCAGCCTGCGCGTGATCGTGTTCATCGCGCTGCCGATCACCGCGATCATGATCGTGCTCGCCGAGCCGATCACAGGCGTCTTCTTCCAGTACGGCCTCTTCGACGCGCGAGCGGCATCGCGGACGGCGGGGGCGCTACTCTTCTTCGCCATCGGCCTCGCCGCGAACTCGGCCGTCCACGTTCTGGTGCGCGCCTTCTACGCCATGCATGACACGCGAACGCCCGTCCTGTGGGCGATCCTGGCCGTCGTCTTCAACGTCCCGCTCATGGTATGGCTGGTCGGCCCGATGGGGATCGGTGGCCTGGCCCTGGCCCTCTCGATCACCGCGACCGCGGAGGCGATGGGGCTGGTCTGGGCGCTTCGCAACCGGATCCACTCGATCGAGGGCGCATCTATCGGGCGTGCCGTCCTGCGTGCCGGCGTGGGGGCCGTGGCGGCGGGCCTCCTGATGCTGGGCGGGCTGCAGGTGGTCCATTCCGCGTTCGCCGGCCTGATCGGGAGTGCGCTCGGCCGCTTCATCGTGCTACTCGTGCTGTCCGGCGCGGGCATCGCGATCTACCTCGTCGTGGCCGCCGCGCTTCACAGCCCGGAGCTCGCTCAGCTGCGCGACCTGGTGCGGCGCCGGCTGGCACGCAACCGCTGAGGGCCGTATCGGTCCATTTGCCAAGCCGGAGCGCACGCCCGCATCATCGAGGGCGTGTGCGGCATCAGCGGATTCTGGGGAGCGCCTGACGCCGCGCTGCTGACGGCCATGACCGAGGTGATCTGCCATCGAGGCCCCGACGACTCCGGCCACTTCGAGTCGTACGAAGCGAGCATTGGCAGCCGCCGCCTCTCGATCATCGACCTGGCCCACGGCCACCAGCCGATGCACACCCCCGACGGCACGCTCCAGATCGCCTACAACGGCGAGGTCTACAACTACCGCGAGCTCCGTTCCGAGCTGGTATCGGCCGGCTGCGCCTTCGAGACCGATTCCGACACCGAGGTGGTCCTGCGCGCCTACGAGGCCTGGGGGACCGATGCGTTCGCGCGTTTGAACGGCATGTGGGCCTTGGCGATCCTGGACCTGCGCGGGGAGCGGTCGCGCCTCGTGCTGTGCCGCGACCACTTCGGCATCAAGCCGCTCTACTGGACTCGCGCCGGCGAGCGTCTGCTCTTCAGCAGCGAGATCAAGGGGCTGCTCCAAGATGAATCGGTCAGGCGGGAGCCGAACGAGCAGCGGATCTACGACTACCTCGTCGCCGGGCTGCATGACCACGACCGCGATACATTCTTTGCCGGGATTCACCAGCTGGCGCCTGCCTCCTTCGCCGTGGTCGAGGACGGCCATCTGCGCGAAGAGTCGTATTGGCAGCCTCGCCTCTCTACCTCGGGCGATCCATCGCCGGCCCGCTTCCGCGAGCTGTTCGAGCGCTCCGTGCAGCGCCGCCTGGTGGCCGACGTCCCGGTCGGGACCTGCCTCTCGGGCGGCCTCGACTCGTCGTCGATCGTGATGGTCATGAACCAGCAGCTGCGAGCCCACGTTCCCGACGCGGCGTCGATGGGCGACCGCCTCAAGACCTTCAGCGCGATCTTCGACAACGACCCGATCGACGAGCGCGACTACATCGCCGTCGTCCTGGATGCAACCGATGCCGAGGGCAACTTCGTGCGGCCTGCCTCCTCGGAGTTCGTCGAGGAGCTGCCGCGCGTGGTCTGGTACGCCGACGAGCCGATGGTCTCGACCGGCCCCTACGCCCAGTGGTGCGTGATGCGCCTGGCGGCGTCAAAGGTCAAGGTGCTGCTCGACGGGCAGGGCGGCGACGAGCTGCTGGCGGGCTACACCCCGTACCACTTCGTCTATTTGCGCGAGCTGCTACGGCTCCGCCGCTTCGGTGCGCTGCTAAGCGAGGCCTGGCGTGCGCGCGACCTCCTCTGGCCGATGCTGAAACGCCGCCTCACCGAACGGCGCCGGGCGCTTGCTCCGCGCGCCCTGCTCCGACCCGACTACCGGCGGCGGGTGAATCGGCCGGTCGACGATCGCGTTCGCGACGATCTGAAGCTGCGGCTGGTCCAGGACCTGACGATGTACAGCCTCCCTTCGCTGCTGCGCTATGACGACCGCAACTCGATGGCCCATTCGGTCGAGTCGCGCGTCCCCTTCCTCGACCAAGAGCTGGTCGACCACGTCTTGAGCCTGCCGCCCGCCGCGATCATCCACAACGGCTGGAGCCGTGCAATCTTCCGCGACGCCATGAAGGGCCTGCTCCCCGAGAAGATTCGCCTGCGTCGCTGGAAGGTCGGCTTCACGACGCCGGAGATGCGCTGGATTCGCGCCGAGCGCGACTTCTTCGAGGAGCTGGTCGGCTCTCCCTCGTTCGCGTCACGTCCCTACTGGGACGGCTCCGCGGTCCTCGCCGCCTTCCGCGACGTCCTCGACGGTCGCTCCGTCGAGTCACTCTTCTTCTGGCGCGCGATCAACCTCGAGGTCTGGCTGCGGGTCTTCTTTGACCGCGACGGCCGGACCGATCCTGGAGTCGACGCGGGTCGCGCACCGTAGGCCGATTCGACGCCGGGCGCCACCGCCGAGACTCCGTCCCCGTCGTCGCCGACGACGAGCGCCTCGCCGGCCCGCGCTAGAGAGCTCCAGCCCGCCGCCGGAGCCGAGTCTCGAGCCAAGCCCATACGTTTCAACCTCACCCTGACGCTTCCTCCAACGCGGGGCTAGGCGCTGCGAGTCGGCTCACGAACTTCTGCGAGAAGGGCGCCTGCGCCGATCCGCTCGAATACGCGGATCGCCTCAGCGAGATTCGAGCGATCCATAGTGAGGAATTTCGCGCGCTCGAGAAGGCCGATCCCCAGCTGGAGGGGCAGATCCAAGTCCCTTAGACGATCCGCCGCCGCGGCGTACTCGGCCTCCGCGGCGTCATTCCGACCGATCAGCGCGGAGAGGCCAGCCTGCAGGTTTCCTGTTACCGCATCGATCGCGCGGCCTCGGGTGCGCAAGGCGCCGATCGCTGCCAACTGCGTGGCTGCCCGCTCGGTATCGCGCAGCCAGAGGCAGGCGCGGGCCGCGAGTGCGAATGCGGCATGCTGCTCAGCGCCCAGGGACCGAGCCGCAGCGCCCTCGGCGAGCCGCCGCGCGTCCTCGAAGCGGTGGTCCAGGAACGCGATCCACGCCGCCGCGAAGTCGATCGATGCCATGATCTGGGGCTCGGTGTCGGAATCGACTGGCTCGAGCGCCTCGAGCACCTTCACGGCTCGCGCGTCGCCCTGCAGCGCGCGGAGGATCGCCTCGCTGGCGGCAAACTGGATGCGGTGGGCGGGGGCCTGTGGTTGATCCCGAACGTCATCGAGCGTGACGAGCGCCCAATCTGAGTCACCGGTATCCGACGCCACGGCGCATGCCACTTCGGCGAACTGCAGCCGCATGTCCCCAACGCCCATGCGCGCGGCCAGCTCCATTCCGCCGCGCGCCGACTCAATGGTGACGTGCGGATCGTCGGCGACCACAAGCCAGGCGAGGTTGTTCCTCGCGCGAAGCTCAGCGCTGATCAGCTCCTGCACCTGTGCCTGCGCGATAGCCCCACGAAGATCGGCCAGGCCGGCGCCGTCGTTCCCGAGCCGCATCTGGGCTGTGCCTCGCGTGATGAGTGCGTCAACCGCCACCGCGGCTGGTCCGAGCTTCTCCGCAACCTCGAGGGTACGGTTGGCCCACTCGAGGCCCTTCTGGTCTTCGCCGATCAGCACGTACGCCCGAGCAAGCTGGCCGCTGAGCTCGGCGCTTGCGGGGTCCGATGCAAGATCAGAAATACCCTCCAGCGCGACCTCCAGATCGCCGAGGGCTGAGCCGTGGCGCTCGGTGGCGAGAAGCAGGCTCGCGAGCTGCGCACGCGCACGAGCGGCACCAGCGCGCTCGCCGTTCTCCGTGCTCCAGCCGATCAGCTGCCGAAGCAGGCGCTCCGCCACGTCAAAGCGCGGTACCGCGCGCGCGGCCAGCGCACCTTCCTCCCACAGCTCGGCTCGGGTCGCGCCATCGGCGACCAGCTCCAGCGCCTGCTCGATGTGCGTGAGTGCCCGCAGCGGCACGTGCAGCGCGAGGGCTCGCCTCGCCGCCTCGCGCAGGGCGCCGACCGCGCGCTCCGCCACCGCGGGCGCCTCGAGATGATTGGGAGCCGCGCGGTGCGCTTCGACGAGGTGCTCGGCGACCGCCTCCACCAGATCGCTCTCGTGCAGCGACTCCAGGTGATCGGCCGCGGCCAGGTGCAATGTCCGGCGCTCCTGCCGTGACAGAGTGCGATAGGCGACCTCACGCACGACGTCCTGGACGAAGGAGAGCTGGCCCTGACCGGGGGATCGCAGCTCATCGTCGACGGCGAGCAGCTCGTGGCGAACAAGGCTCGCCATCCGCTCGCGCGCTTCTCGTGGCTCCAGCCCGCAGATCGCAGCCAGGGCGTCGGGATGGAAGCGACGGCCCAGAGCCGCGGCCGAGAGGATTGTCCTGCGCTCGGCGGCCGGCAGGGCGTCGATCCGAGCCGAGACGAGCGCGTGCAGCGTCTCGGGAATCTCGATGCCATCCATCCCTTCGAGGAGCTCGAAGCGGCCGTCGCGCCCGACGAGCTGACCCCGATCGATGAGCATGCGGACAACCTCGACCCCGTACAGGGGAACGCCGCCGGCTCGGTCCAGGATCTGTCGGACCGCGGGCTCCGGCATCCCGGGCCCCAGCCCCGTCAGCAGCGCGGTCATTGCATCGTCGTCGAGGCGCTCTAGGTGGATCGCCGTGAAGCTGCGCTGTCCCGCCCCCCAGGTCGGGCGCCGGTCCATCAGCTCGGGACGCGCCACCGCGATGATCAGGATCGGATGACCGCGGGACCATGTCGCCAGGTGGTCGATGAAGTCGAGCAGTGCCCCATCGGCCCATTGGAGATCCTCGAACACGAGCAAGGCTGGAGCCCACTCCGACACGCGCTCGAAGAAGTGGCGCCAGGCGGAGAACAGCTCCTCCCGCTCGTATGCCACGTGCGAGCCCGGATCCAACAGCGTGGCCACTCGCGGCTCGATCCACTGCCGCTCGGCCTCGTCGGGGACGAGCTCGACGAGCGTGGTGGCCAGCTGCCGCCTCGCCACCTCTGTCTCGGTCCCCTCCGAGATGCGTGCGCGTCGTCGCACCATCTCCGCCAGCGGGGCGAACGTGATTCCTTCGCCATAGGCAGGAGCGCGGCCGATGTGGAGCGCCACGGGATCAGGCAGCGCGTCGAGATGCTGCTCGAACTCCCAAATGAGCCGGCTCTTGCCAATGCCAGCGATGCCCAGCACGGAGATGAGGCGACTTCGACGATCGGCCACGGCGCGCCGGTAGAGCTCGATCAGCTCTTCCAGCTCAACCTGCCGACCCACGAAGCTCCCCGAATGACCCGCGCCGCGGCCGCGGCCGCGCGTGTCGGCCAGCCCTGTGGCGCGCCAGGCGGGTACGGATCTGCTCTTGCCCTTGAGCGTGAGTGCCTGCTCGTCGTCGAAGGTGACCGCACCACCGACGATGCGACGGGTGGCCTCGTCCACCAGGACACCGCCCGGTGTGGCCGCGGCCTGCAGCCGGGCGGCGGTGTTGACGAGGTCGCCGGCAACCATGCCCTGCCCCTCGACGCCGAGGGTCACCGCCGCCTCCCCGGTCGCCACCGCGGCTCGCGCGGCCAGCCAGCCGCCGGGTACCGGTCCGTTCAGCCTGCCGACCTCCGCGACCAGGGCGAGCGCCGCCCGGACGGCGCGCTCCCCGTCGTCCTCGTGCGCCGTGGGAGCTCCCCAGACCGCCATAACTGCGTCGCCGATGAATTTCTCGATTGTGCCGCCGTAACGACTGACCGCGGAGCGCGCCACTTCGAAGTACCGCGACTGCAGGCTGCGCACGTCCTCGGGATCGAGCGCCTCAGCCAGCTCGGTGAAGTTCTCCAGGTCGACGAACAGCACCGAGACGAGCCGCCGCTCAGAGGGGAGAGACGAATCTGGCGTTCGTTCGGCAGGCTCGCCGATGCCGGGCAGCTCGGGCATCGGCCCACCGCACGCGTTGCAGAAACGGAGGCCCGGTGTGACGTCGGCGCGACAGTGGGGACAGCTGGCCGTGAGCCGCGCTCCGCACGCGCCGCAGAACCGCGCGGACTCGGAATTTACCGAACCGCAGCTCGAGCAGCCCATCGGTAAGAAGCCACCCCTAGCTGGAGTGCTCTCCCTCCTTGTGAATCAGCTGTCCGGCGACGGCACCGTCCTCGATGACCAGCGAGCGCGTGATGCGGAAGGCCAGCCCGATCTCGTGGTTGAGGACGAGCGTCGCGAGCCGCTGCTCCTCGGGCGAGTCGGGGAAGCCCTCGACCCTGCCCTCGATCCCCTCGACGCCGCCCCCCAGCGCTCTGGACGGCTTGTGGATGAAGTACTCGGTCTCGCGATAGCTGCTCTTGAACTGCGCATAGTTCACACTGAACGGTGCCGCGAGAAACTCCTTGACGACCGGGTGCTGTCGGGCCTCCTCGGTGAACAGCTCCGGATCGTTGATCCGCACCCAGCTGTTGTATCCCTCGGATGGTCCGAAGCCGTTCTCGTCGCCACGCGGGAACTGATCGTAGAGATCGTCGGGATTGAAATCGCCCAGGTTGTCTTCCATCGGTCTGCCTCACTGCTGCCCTAGGCTCCGGATGATAGGCCCGCTTTTCACCCACGCCCAGCGGTCGGGGCGTGCCTGCTACCATCGCGGAACCCATGACGACCACCAGCCCAAAGGCCGTGCGCGTGCGCATGGCGCCCAGCCCGACCGGCCCGCTGCATATCGGCACCGCGCGCACAAGCCTCTACAACTTCCTCGTCGCCCGGCACACGGGCGGCACCTTCGTGCTGCGCATCGAGGACACCGACGTGGCACGCGGCAACGAGGCCTACGAGCGTGAGATCATCGAGGGTCTGCACTGGCTGGGGCTCAGCTGGGACGAGGGTCCGCAGGTCGCCGGCGGAGACGACATCGGCCCCTTCGGCCCGTACCGCCAGAGCCAGCGCATGGACCGATACGCCGCTGAAGCGGAGCGCCTGCTTGCCGCGGGCTCGGCCTACCGCTGCTACTGCACGCCCGATGAGCTCGAAGCCGAGCGTCGCGAGCAGCAGGCCCGCCGGGAGGCGCCCCGCTACTCCGGCCGCTGCCGAAAGCTCTCCGAGGAGGAGCGGGAGGCGTTCGAGACGGAGGGCCGCACCTCGGCCATCCGCTTCGCGGTTCCCCCGGAGAAGGTCGTCTTCGACGACATCATCCGGGGCCGGGTCGAGTTCGACAACGCGCTGCTGGGCGACTTCGTGATCGTCCGAACCGACGGCATGCCGCTCTACAACTTCGTGGCGGTCATCGACGACGCGGCGATGGCGATCAGCCACGTCCTCCGCGGCGAGGAGCATCTCTCGAACACGCCGAAGCAGATCGCGCTTTACGAGGCGCTCGGCTACGACGTGCCGCTCTTCGGCCACGTGCCGCTGATCCTCAACCCGGATCGGTCGAAGATGAGCAAGCGGAAGACGCAGACCGCGGTGAGTGCGTATCGAGGCCTGGGATACCTTCCCGAGGCGCTCGTCAACTTCCTCGCCTTCCTGGGCTGGTCGCCGGGCACCGAGGAGGAGATCTTCAGCCTCGACGAGCTGGCGAGCCGCTTCGAGATCGAGAAGGTCCACAAGGCGGGGGCGGTCTTCGATGCCGACCGCCTCGACTACCTGAACGGCACCTATGTCCGATCCCTCGGCGACGAGCAGCTCGCCCTCCGCCTGCGGCCGTTCGTGCCGGCGGTGATCGACGATGCGGCGATCATTCGCCTGGTGCCGCTCGTCCGGGAGCGCCTGGTCAGGCTCGCGGATGTGGTTGAGCTGGCGAGCTTCCTGTGGGAGCCCGATGCCGTCGTCGCCTCCCGCTACGAGGCGGAGCTGCTGGCGCCGAAGGGCGGCGGCCCGGCGGAAGCGGCGCTGGCCCTGTCACGGGCCCGCGAGATGGTGGCGGAGCTCGATGCCGCCGACTTCTCCGCGGACGTGCTCGAGGACCGCTTCCGGGCGGCGGCCGCGGAGCTCGGCATCAAGCCAGCCGACCTGTTCAAGCCGAACCGGGTGGCGCTCACCGGCCGCACGGTCTCGCCGCCGCTCTTTGCCTCGATGGAGCTGCTGGGGCGCGACCGGTGCCTGGCGCGAATCGACGAGGCGCTCGCCAAGCTGCAATGACCGAGCCGAGGCTTGCCGACTTGATGCCGTACGACCTGATCGTGCCGATCCGCTCGTCCTCCGGCGAGAGGCCCGATCCCGGCGAGGTGGGGCTCGACCAGATGCGGCATGGAACAGACGAGGATGGCAACCGCTTCCTCGCCGCGTTCGCCAGCCCCGAGACATTCGCCGAGTTCGGGCCGGCGGGCAGCGACCACGTGACCCTGCCGGCGCGCCTTCTCTTCGCCCGCGCGGACGAAGCCCGGGAGCGCGTGGTTGTCGATCCGGGCGCGCCCTCGCAGGTGGTCGTTGCAGTCGGGGTGCTGCCGTTCCTCGCCGCCGGCCTCGATCCCACCCATCCCGATGCTCAGCGCGCGCGGCGGCCGCTCGGGGACCTGCCGTCACTCGAGCCGCCGAGCGACATCCCCGAACCCTTCGGCTCGCAGCTGCGCCGCGCGGTGCAAGGGATGCCGCAGGTCCAGCGCGCCTGGCTGCTGCGCGAAGGCGAGCGCTGGGTTGCCGGAATCGGACTGGTACCCGATGCAGAGCTCGCCGATTTCGACGCCGTGCGCAACAACCTCCACGCGCTTGCCACCGAGCACCTCGGGTCGCGGACCCTGCTGACCGTCACAGATCTGCGCACACCGGCGCTGCGCGACCAGTTCGACGCAATCGCCGCGCCGTTCTACGTCGTCACGCGACCGGCGAAGGGCTTCCTCTCGCGCCTCCTGGGCGACTGAGCTCGACCGCGGCTCTCAGCCGGGCACGAGCACAATCCGGCCCTCGACCTCGCCGGCTCGCAGGCGGCGGTGGGCCTCCTCCGCCTCGGCCAGCGGCATGCGCTCGACGCTCCAACGCATCTTCCGGCGTCGGGCGCGGCGCACCACCTCGTGCAGCTCGTCCACGGCTCCCCAGGCGATGCTCGAGAGCCATGCTTCGGTCGGGATCCTGTCGATGCCCACCTCGAAGTGGCCGCCGTCTTCGCCGATCACCAGAAGAAGGCCGTTGGGCGCGAGGTCGCGCACGGCGCTCTCCAGCGACGTGTCGCTTCCCACGAAATCGAAGACGGCGTCCGCTTGCCAGGGCAGCGGCGCGTCGCCCAGCAGGCCGAGGTCGGCGCCGAGGCTCGCGGCCAGCTCGAGGCGGATGGGCTCGAGCTCACGAACCGCGACCTCGATCTCCGAACCGGCGTTCGAGGCGCGCAGGTATTGCAGCCCGAACTGCCCGAGCGCCCCCAGCCCGATGACCAGGACCCGCGCTCCCGGGCGCAGCCACGGGCTGGCGCGCCGCACGGCGCGGAACGGCGTGAGGCCGGCGTCGGCGAGCGGGGCTGCGTCGATCGGGTCGATGGCGCCGAGCGGGACGAGGTGCCGCTGGTCGGGGACGAGCATGTATTCCGCGTAGCCGCCGTCGAGCTGGAAGCCCGGTGAGCGACCGTGCGGGCAGCGCTGCTCCTCGAGTGCTAGGCACTCGCGGCAGCTCCCGCACCCCCAGCCGCCGAAGACCACCACCGGATCGCCGACTCGCAGGCGAGTCTTCCGCATCGGTCGGGTGGCATCGGGCCCGGTGGCATCGATCCAGCCCGAGACCTCGTGCCCGAGGGTGACGGGGAGCTCGACCTTCGGCTGCGCCCCGTCGACGATGTGGAGGTCCGACCGACAGACCCCGCAGCCCGCGACGCGGATCCGGACCTCGCCCCCCGTCGGCTCGGGAGTCGGTACCTCTTCGAGGCGCAGGCGCTCGCCGGCGGAGTGCAAACGGACCGCGAGCATCAGGAGCCGGGCAGGGTCTCCGCCAGTGGCATCGGCTCGGCGAGCGTGGACATCACCTGATCGACGACCTTGGCGGGATCGAGCTCGGTCAGCACGGCGCGGACCTCGCCCTCGCGTCCGACGACGATCAGGAGCGGCTGCACGATGTTCACGTTCTCGCCATCCGCCACCGTGGGCACGCCCAGCATCTCGACCGCGGTGCGGCGCTCATCGCTCATCAGGAGGTAGGGAAGCCTGGTCTCCTTCAGGTACTCGGTCTGCTGCTCAGCGCTGTCGCAGCTCACCCCGGCAACATCGATCCCGGCCTCGCGCAGCCGCGGGTAGCCGTCCCCGAGTGCCATGGCCGCCTTGCTGCCGCGCCGCCGCGCGGCTCCCTCCAGCGTCGCCGCGCCGAAGAACAGGAGCGCGACCGGCTCCTTCGTCACCCAGCTGCGCAGGTTCAGCAGGTAGCCGTCGCTGGCCCGGAGGCCGACCGACGGGACCCGGTCGCCAACCTTGATCTTGAGGCTCATCGGCCGATTGTAGGGGCACCGCCCAGCCAGAGCCGGCGACCAGACCGATGCAGTAGCCCATCGCGCTCGAGTCCGGAGACGAGGCCCTGGAAGGTCTCGCTGTCGACCTTCAGCTGCCGGCGCGTCGCCTGCACCTCCAGCTTGTTGCCGTCGGCGACAGCGAGCAGCCGCAGGATGGCGCCGCGTCGCGCCCGAGAGGAGCCGGGATAGGTCGCCTGGCGCGCGACGGGCACACGCTCGGCAGCTCCCCGCGACGGGCAGCCATCGGCGATCGGGCACTCGTCGCAGCGCGCCGACCGCGCCGCGCAGACGCGCGCGCCGAACTCCATGGTGGCGTGCGTCCAGGCTGCGGTCTCCTTCCGGCTGCCGCCGCCCGCTCCGGCGAGGGCATCGGCCAGCGACTGGAGCCCGGCGCGGTCCCAGGGATCCGTCCCGAAACGGCGCACCAGCCAGCGCCGGACGTTGGTGTCGACCACGCCGGCGCGGTGGCCGAAGGCGAGGCTCGCCACCGCTCGCGCCGTGTAGGGACCGATTCCGGGCAGACGCTCGAGCCCGACCACATCCGCCGGCCAGCCGTGGTCAGCGATCGCCCGCGCGGCACGCTGGAGCGCGAGCGCCCGCCGGTTGTAGCCGAGCCCGGTCCACTCGGCCAGCACGTGCGCCTGCGGGGCGCCGGCGAGCGCCGCGGCGGTCGGGAATCGAGCCATGAAGCGGGGGAACCGCTCGGCGACTCGTGATGCCTGCGTCTGCTGCAGCATGATCTCGCTGACAAGCACCGCGTAGGGGTCACGAGTGTGGCGCCACGGGAAATCGCGGTGCTCGTGCCGATACCAGCTCAGCAGCTGATGGCGGATCGCCGCCAGGGCTGGCGCGGGCAGGTGTTGGGCCACGGCGGCGAGGGTACCAGTCGGCATCGCCTCGCGCGGCTGCGTTACCGTTGCGGCGATGCGCAACCGCCTTGACGCCGGCTCGCCTGCAGTCGTCGTCGACAAATTCGGCGGCTCGGTGCTGCGGCGTCCGGGGGACATCGTCGCCGCCGTGGAGGTGGTCGCTCGTCAGCGCGCCGCCGGCATGCGGCCGATCGTGGTGGTCAGCGCGTTCGAGGGCGTTACCGACACCATCCTGGCCGCCGCCGCCGTGCTGCTGCCCGACGCCGGAAGCTCGCTGCTCGAGCCGCGCCACGACGCCGGCTCCGCCCTGGCGCGCGAGACGGATCGCGCCCTGGCCACCGGCGAGGCACTCTCGGCCGCCCTCTTCGCCCTCGGACTCCAGGCGCGGGATATCCCCGCGCGCTCGTTCAGCGGTGCCGAGGCGGGCATCCGCACCGCGGCGGCGCACCTGGGCGCGGAGGTGCGACGCGTCCTCTCGCGGCCCCTCCGCCGCGCGCTGGGCGAAGGCCTGGTCCCGGTCGTCGCTGGCTTCCAGGGGATCGGCACTCACGGCGAGCTGACCACGCTGGGCCGAGGCGGGACGGACCTCTCGGCAGTCGCGCTGGCGGTCGCGCTGCGCGCAGATCGCTGCGAGCTCTTCAAGGACGTCGGGGGAGTGCTCGACGCGGATCCGCACCTGGTCCCCGGCGCGCGCTTCCTGCCGGTGGTGAATGCCCTGCAGCTCGAGCTGCTGGCCGAGCTGGGCGCCGAAGTCGTGCACCCGGTCGCCGTGCGGCGTGCGCGCCGCGGGCGTCTGCAGCTGGTGGTCCGGGCGCTCGATGACGACGCGCCGATGACCGTCGTCCGACCGGCCGCATCGGGCGAGGGCGGTGTCCTGATGCTGGCAGTCGACCGCAAGGAGCGGATCGCGCGCATCAGCCTGGTTGGTCCGGCTCTGCGAATGCCCGAGATCCTGCCACTGCCGGCGCACAACGAGGGCTCGTTCGACGAGGGAGGAATGCGCGTGGTGTGGGCGGAGGTTCCGCTCGCGGCTGCCGCTCGGGCCGCGCAGGCGATCTACGCGACTTTCATGCTCAGCCCGCAGACCTGACAAGGGGAACCGGGGCCGCCGCTCCTGGCGTCGACCCCGGTTCCTTCTCCCCCACGTTCCCCCACGGTCCCCCGATCTGCCGCGGTCAGCGCTTTCGGGATCGCTCCCGGATCGCGACCGTGGCGTATGTCCCCGACCCACCGACCAGCAGGAGTCCTGCCAGCAGCATCAGGGGCAATTCGCCGCTGACGGGAAGGGCGGTGTCGGGCAGCGCTCCGCCTCCGGGGCCGCCGCTCCCGCCGAGCGTGCCGCCGTTGGGCCGATTGGCGGGCGGATTCGACGGAGGATTGCTCGGCGGATTCGAAGGAGGATTGCTCGGCGGATTCTCCGGCTGGTCGCAGCCCTCCACCCAGAAGACCTTGTGCTTCGTGTCCGCTCCCTGCGATCCCTGGGCGTGGACCGTCAGCTTGACGTGCCATCCCTGCTGCGGGTGCGGCGTATAGCTGGCGAGCGCCGCGCTGAGGTCGTAGGTCCGTGACGCGTCGAGCCCTGCTTCGCTGCCGCCCCCGCTGTTGTCGTCCTCGCCGATGAAGACGCTGTCCTGGAGCAGCACGCCGCTGCCGGTCGGGGGGTGAGCCTCGAAGATGACGTCGGCGGATAGATCGCCGGCATCGAAACCGTAGAAATCGACTTGGAAGATGCAGCCGACATGCGGCTCGTTGTTCGGCGCGTCGTCGAACGCCACGCGGTCGATCTTGACCGTTCCGTTGTTGCCCGCCGGGTTGGCTGCGGCGACAGGTGCCGCGAAGGCCAGCAGGGCCGCGATGCCTGCGCCCAACGTGAGCAGCCGAGCGGCTCCTCGGGTGTTTCCTCGGTGAGTCAGCATTTCGCCCTCCTGGTAGGCCCGCCTGTTAACGGTGGTGGGTCCTGCAGCCGACCCTAGCCGATGGTCCTATCAGCGCCTAGTACCTCCGGCGGTCCGGTCCGGACGGGTCCCCGGGGCTGCGGGTGGGTCTGGTGAGAAGGGCCGTTGCCGCCGGACAACGCTAAAACGCACCCTCAGCGGGTCAGGGTCACCTTGTTCAGGCCGCGCGGGGTCTCCCAATCGATCCCCTTCTCGCGGGCCAGGTGGTAGCAGAAGAGCTGCGCCGGCAGGATGCCGGTGATCGGCGAGAGCCACTCCGGCAGGTCGTCCGCAGACGGCAGACGCTCGACCCCCTCGACAGCGCGGCTGCTGATCGCGATCAGCGCCGCATCGCGATCCGCGCGCAGCCGTTCGAGCAGAGCCCACAGCTCGTCGCTCATCGCGCCGGGGGGCGCGATCGCGAGCAGGTGCGCACCGAGCTCGACGCTGGCGACCGGTCCGTGCTGGAAGTCAGCAGTCGAGTAGGCATGCGCGCGCACGTAGGCGAGCTCCTTGAGCTTGAGCGCCCATTCGAGGGCGGTGGCCAGGTTGAACCCCCGCCCGAGGACCACGCATTGATCCATCGACCTATACCGCTGCGCGGTCAATGCGACCGCATCCTCCGCCTCGAGGGCGTTCCGCATGGCCGCCGGCACGCCGCGCAGCTCGTCTCGAGCATCCGATCGGCTGGAGAGCGCAGCCGCCAGCATGGCAATGACCAGCAGCTCGGCGGTGTAGGTCTTCGTGGCGGCGATCGAGAGCTCTGGGCCCGCGAGCAGCGGCAGCGCCCACTCGGCGGCCTCCGCCAGCGGCGACGCTGGATCGTTGCTGATGGCGGCGGTGAGCGCTCCCTGGCGGCGCGCCTCGGCGAGGACGCTGACCACGTCGGGAGAAGCACCTGACTGGCTGATGCCGAGCACCAGCGCCTGGCCCATCCGGGGCCTGGCCCCGTAGCGCGAGATGACCGAGGGCGTGGCCAGAGCGACTGCGAGCTCGGCCTGCACGCCCAGGGCGTATTGCGCATAGACCGCGGCATGGTCCGACGTGCCGCGCGCCGCGATCAGCGCAAACGCAATCCCACGGCTGCGCACTTCTTCCGCCAGCCGGTCGACCTGTGCGGCGCCCTCGCCCAGCAGTCTTGCGGCGACCTCCGGCTGCTCACCGATCTCGTCCCTCAGCGCCACGCCGCATCCTCCGCGACGTAGGCGGCCTCGCCGACGACGAAGGTCGCCACCACCTCGAGATTCTTATTCAGCAGGACGAGGTCCGCCCGGGCGCCGGCCTCGAGGCGGCCGCGATCGGGCAGCCCCAGCAGGGCCGCCGGCGTAGCGGTAACGGTGGCCAGCGCGTCCACGACCGAGCAGCCGGTGAACCGCACCACATTGCGAACCGCCTGGTCGAGGCTCAGGGTGCTGCCCGCCAGCCGGCCGTCAGCCAGGCGCGGGGCGTCTTCCCCGACATCGAGTGGGAGCTCGCCGACTGTGAACTGACCGCCACGCGCTCCGAAGGCCGCGACAGCATCGGTCACGGTCGACCAGCGCTTCGGCCCGAGCTGCCGCCAGGCGATCGCCAGCATGGCGGGATCAACGTGCACGCCATCGGCGATGAGGCCGACCGTGACACGGCTGTCGACCAGGACCTGGCCGGCGAGCCCAGGGTCACGGTGATGCATTGGCGGCATTGCGTTGAAGAGGTGCGTCGCGTAGCGTGCGCCGGCGTCGATGGCAGCCTCCGCCTGCGACGCGCTCGCGCCGGAATGGCCGAGCCCCACCACCACCTCGCGGCCCGTGAGCAGCTCGATCAGCTCCAGGGCGCCTGGCAGCTCCGGCGCCAGGGTGACCATCCGCACGCCGTTCGGCGGCGCCCAGTCGTCCGCGACGGCTCGGTCTGGGGCGAGCAGGCGATCGGCATCGTGCGCACCTCGGTGCGCCGGCGAGAGGAACGGGCCCTCCAGGTGAAGGCCGAGCGGCTCGGCTCCGCGATAGCCGGTCGGACGCTCGGCGACCGCCGCCCGTCCTGCCTCGACGGCGCTGATGCGCGAGCTGACGATCGTTGGCAGGAAGGCGGTGACGCCGTATTTCACGAGCGCAGCTCCAACCTCCCAGATGGCCGATGGCTCCTGCGTGAAGTCGTGCCCGCAGGCGCCGTTGATCTGCAGATCGATGAAGCCCGGCGCGACGCGCAGGCCGGTCGCATCGAAGCGCCCCGCGCCCGCGGCGCGACGATCGGCTTCGGCACCGATCGCCTCGATGCGTCCGTGGTCGATGAGAACTGGCAGCTCCCCGGCGAGCAGGAGGCTCATCGGTCGGTCGCCGCCAGCCCGGCACGCGCCACCAGCACCGCTCCCCGGGCTCCGGCATCGCTGTCGGGGGCCAGCAGCTCGATGCATTCTGTTCGCACCGCGCCGCGGACGAGGTCGGACGTGTCCCTCTCCCGCTCCAGCGCGACGATGATGGGGCGCAGGAACGGCTCGCCGGCACGCGACAGGCCGCCGCCGATCACGACCCGCTCGACGCCGAAGGAGAGGACGACGGCCCGGATGGCGCGCGCAAGGTGCGCGCCGACCTGGTAGGCGATGCGGTCGGCAACCTCGTCCCCGGCAGCGGCCGCGCGGAACAGGTCAGCCGGAGTAACGTCGGTGTTCAGGCTGCTCGGCGCTCCCGCCCGAATCTCTTCGGCGAGGATCCGGGCCACCGCCGGGCCTGCGGCGACCGCCTCCAGGCAGCCGCGCAGGCCACAGGCGCACAAGGGACCATCGGGCACGACGCTGACATGACCGATCTCGCCCGCAAGGCCGGTGGCTCCCCGCAGCAGAGTGCCATTCGTGACGACCGCTACCGAGATGCCCGTCCCGATGCTCAGGTAGGCGAGGGTGGCGTTGGGGTCGCCCGACTCGGCGACGAGCCATAGCGCGGCGGCGCGCGCATCATGCTCGAGGAATGTCGGCGCACCCAGCGCCTCGCCCACCAGCCCGGCGAGCGGCAGTCGACGGCCACCGAGGTTGACGCCCAGCTGCACGACGCCGCGTCGACTGTCGACGCGGCCGGGCACGCCGATCCCTACTGCCGCCGGAACGCGACCGGCGAGGACCTTGCGGCCGAGCTCCGTGACCTGCGCGCCCAGCGAGCCCCCGGTCGGAGCCAACCGGCGCTCGAGGACCGCTTGATCGTCGTCGACCAGCAGCGCCGAGATCTTGCTGCCGCCGATATCCAGGCCGAGGATCGGTCCGCTCAACGCGTGCCACCGGCCGGAGCCTCGAGCCCCTCCGCGGCATCGAGCTCGCCGCTGAGCCGCTCGCGCTCGGACGCCAGCGAGGCGCTCACCTCGCGCGCGGCGTTGTGGCGAGCGATCAGTCCGCGCACCAGCTCACCGTCGGTGTAGATGGCCGGGTCCGCGAGCCGCTCGACCAGGCCGGCAAGCTCGTGATCGGCCCGCTGCAGGTCGGCCTCTACTCGCTCCAGCGTGGCGCGCAGGTCGCGGGTGCGTCGATAGCGTCGGTTCCTCGCCTCGGCCTCCTCGCGCTTGCGCGATGCGGCATCGGCCGCCGACTCGCGGATCTTCGGAGGACTGACCACCACCCCGCGCGGCGTTGCGACACCCTCGACCGCTCCGCGCTGCTCGATATCGATCCCACGCTTGGCGGCGTAGTACTCGAAGTCGCCGCGATAGACGGTCGCATCGCCTGCGTTGACCTCGACGATCGTGTTCGCCACCGAGCGGATCAGGTATCGGTCGTGGGTGATGAGCACGATGGTGCCCGGAAACGCGTTGAGCGCGTCCTCGAGCACGTCGCGGCTCTGGATGTCGAGGTGGTTGGTCGGCTCGTCGAGGCAGAGCAGATTGGCCGGGTCGGCGAGCAGCTTGGCGAGCGCCAGCCGGGTCTGCTCGCCACCGGAGAGAACGCCGACTGGCTTGCTGATCGCATCGCCGGAGAAGAGGAACGCGCCAAGCAGCCGTCGCATGTCCGCGGTGCTCATCCGCGGGGCGGCCGTCTCGAGCTCGACGAAGACGGTGTTGGCTGGGTTCAACGCCTCGATCTGGTGCTGCGCGAAATAGGCCACCCGCACGTTCAGCCCAAGCTCGCGCGTTCCGCCCTCAAACGGCAGAACGCCGGCCAGGATCTTCAGGAGGGTCGACTTGCCGGCACCGTTCGGGCCGATGAGGGCCACTTTCTGGCCCCGCTCGAGCTGAAGGTCGAGCCCGTCGTAGACGTGGGTGGTGCCATAGCCCTTCACGATGTCGCGCAGGGTGATCACCGTCCGCCCGCTGCGCGGTGGCTGCGGGAAGCGGAACTTCACGCTCTTCGTGCGAGTCACCGGAGTCTCGATTCGCTCGACCCTGTCGAGCGCCTTGATCCGGCTCTGGACCTGGCGCGCCTTGCTGGCCTTGTATCGGAATCGGTCGATGAAGGCCTGGGTGTGTGCGATCTTGCGCGCCTGCCCCTTTGCGGCAGCCTCGATCTGAGCGGCGCGCGCCTCGCGCTGCTCGACGAAGTCGGCGTAGTCGCCGACGTACTCCGTCAGCTGTCCATGGGCGAGCTCGGCTACACGGTTGGCGACCGTGTTGATGAAGTCCCTATCGTGGCTGACCAGCACGATCGCGCCTGCGTAATCGGCCAGAAAGGCCTGAAGCCATTCGACCGATGCGAGGTCGAGATGGTTGGTCGCTTCGTCCAGCAGAAGCACGTCAGGGTTCTGCAGGAGGAGCCGGGCGAGGGCGACTCGCATCATCCAGCCCCCTGAGAACTGCTCGATGTCGCGCTCAACGTCTGAATCGGCGAAACCGAGGCCGGCCAGGATGCGGCGAGCCTCCGCCTCCATCGAGTAGCCGCCCAACGCTTCGAAGCGGTGCTGCAGACGGCCATACTCCGCCATCAGCTCTTCGAGCTCGTCGTCCTCGCTGGCCTCCGCCAGCTCGGCCTCGATGTGGCGCATCCGGCGCCCGATCCCCGACAGCTCCCCGGCCCCGGCCAGGACCTCTGCCAGCACCGAGCGGCCGCGGCTCTCGGCTACCTCCTGGCGCAGGTAGCCGATCACCACGTCGCGGCCCCGCGCAACGGTCCCCGCGTCCGCCTGCTGCTCGCCGGTGATGATCTCGAGCAGGGTCGTCTTGCCCGCCCCGTTCGGACCCACGATCGCGATGCGCCGCCCGCCGGTGATCTGGAGATCGACACCCGAGAAGAGGTGCTGCGCGCCGTGGCTCTTCGCCAGCCCGCTGAGCGTCACGAGGCTCATGCTTCGGCCGCGGTGATCCTGGCGCCCGACGTGTCGAAGCGGAGCCGGGTCGCCATCCCCGGCACGCCGACCGCGTTAAGTGCCTTCTCGACAGAGTGCGCGACGGCGGGGGAGTCGCAGATGGCGAGCACGCTGGGCCCGGCCCCGGAGAGGCAGGCGCCGGCCGCGCCGTGCTCGTAGGCGGCGGCGATCAGGTCCGCGCTGCCGTGGAGCAGCGGCAGCCGATACGGCTGGTGCAGCCGATCCTCCATCGCATCCTGCAGCAGCGCCGCGTCCGAGGTGATGACCGCCGTCGCGAGGAGCGCGCTGCGACCGGCTTGGGCGACCGCCTCGCGGTGCGGGATCATCTGCGGCAGCGCCGCGCGCATCTCCTGGGTTCGGCTCTCGCGCTGCGCGATGAAGACGACCGGCACCCATGCCTCGGGGACGCGGAATCGTCGGAGCTGGATCGCTCGGTGGGACGAGACCGCCAGCGTGAAGCCACCGTACAGCGCCGCAGCCACATTGTCAGCGTGCCCCTCGATCTGGGCCGCCAGGAGGAGCAGCTCGTCCGCTTCGGGAGATCGACGGCCGATGCTGGCGCCAAGCAGGAGGCCAGCAACGATCGCGGCCGCGCTGCTCCCCAGTCCGCGCGCCGCTGGGATCATGCTCGATGCCTCGATCCGCCACGCGCCGGACCCGGCGCTCGAGCCGAGTGCGGCACGCAGGCCCTCGCGAAAGGCGCGCACCAATAGGTTCTCCTGGTCGTGGCGGTCGTCGGCCGAGGCACCTTCGCCGCGGGCCACGAGCGTGATCCCGGCCTCGTCGCCCATGAACAGCTCCGCGCGCAGCTTCAGGCTCAGCGCCGCGGCGAAGCAATCGAAGCCGCTCCCGAGGTTGGCGCTGCTGGCCGGCACCTCCACGGCGGCGATTGGGCGTGACATGGCGGTGCGAGTATAGGAGCGGAGGCGCGCGAAGCCGCCCCGCTTGACCCCGCCGCGGGCCGCAGCCTAGGATGCGCCTCCAACCGAAGACGGAC
>JBDUDC010000050.1:0-10209 GCA_040003165.1 Chloroflexota bacterium | reverse complement strand
GCGGCCGACGTGGGTGATCGCCTCGCCGACCCGCTGCGTATCCTCGACGCTGAGCCGGCCACGGTCGCCAATCAGCTCGCCGCGATCGCCGATCTGCCCTCCCCCTTCCGCGTAGAAGGGAGTCCGATCCAGCACCACCACGCTGCGGTCCAGCTCGCCGCTGACGCCAAGGATCTTGAGCCCGGACGCTCGGGTCTCGTTCGGATAGCCGATGAACTCGCTCGCCAGGCCGGCCAGCTCGGCGGCCGCCACGATGGCTGCCTGCTTCGTCCCGCGGGAGCGCTCGCGCTGCTCCTCCATCGCCGCGTCGAAGCCAGCGCGGTCGACCTGCACGCCCCGCTCCGCCGCCAGCTCGACCGTCAGGTCGATCGGAAAGCCGAACGTGTCGTGCAGGTGAAATGCCTCCTGGCCGGGGATCATGCGAGTCGCGCCGATGGTGTCAATCAGCGCCGTCAGCCGGTCGCTGCCCGCCTGCAGGGTGCGGGCAAACTTCGCCTCTTCGGCGTCGACCTGGTCAAGGATCTCGTCGGCCCCGCTGCGCAACGCCGGGTACGCGTCGCCCATGATCTCGATCACCACCGAGCAGGTCTGGCGCAGGAACGGCCGATCGATGCCCATCAGGCGACCGTGGCGAACCGCGCGCCGCATGATCCGCCGCAGCACGTAGGCCGCGCCGTCGTTTCCCGGCCGTATCCCCTCGCCCAGCAGGAAGGTCATCGCTCGCGAGTGATCCGCGACCACCTGGTAGCTGAAGCGCTCGCTCTCGACCGTGTCGGGGTCGTGGCCCAGGAAGTCGGCGAGGCGGGCGACGATCGGGACGAAGAGGTCGGTCTTGTAGTTCGAGTCGACCCCCTGGATCGCCGATGCCAGGCGCTCGAGCCCGGTCCCGGTGTCGACGCTGTTGAACGGGAGCGGCGAGAGGGCGCCATCGGCCGAGCGGTCGAACTGCATGAAGACGAGGTTGCCGACCTCCAGCCACCGCGGGCACGTCTCCGAGTGGTCCGGGATGCACTCCGGTCCCTCGCTGAGCTCGACGCCCCGGTCGTAATGCAGCTCGCTGCACGGGCCGCACGGCCCGACCGGGCCCATGCTCCAGAAGTTCTTCTCGTCACCGACGGCGATGTTTCCCCAGCGCACGATCCGCTCCGGGGGCAGGCCGATCTCGTCGGTCCAGATCGCGTGCGCCTCGTCGTCGTCGATGTAGACGGTGGCGGCAAGCCGATCTGCGGCGAGGCCAAATACCTCGGTCAGCAGCTCCCAGTGCCAGTGGATCGCCTCACGCTTGAAGTAGTCGCCGAAGCTCCACGAGCCGAGCATCTCGAACAGGGTCTGGTGGCGCGGGGTGCGGCCGACCTCCTCGAAGTCGTTGTGCTTGCCCGCGACCCGCAGGGCCGGCTGCGCATCGACCGCCCGCGTGTAGTCCCGCTTCTCCTCGCCAGTGAAGACGCGCTTGAAGGCGACCATGCCCGCGTTGACGAAGAGGAGCGTCGGGTCGTCGCGAGCAAGGAGCGGGATGGGAGCCACGCGGGTATGGCCCCGCTCCTCGAAGAAGCGCTGGAACCGCTCGCGTATCTCGGCCGAGCTCATCGGCAGCATCGGTACATCCCTTACCCACAACGAGAGCCGGCGACCACCGGCTCTCGTCCGCTCATCGGTCGCTGGTAGTGCGCTAGGAGGTGGCGACCTCCGGCCGTCCGCCGGCCGCCTCGATCTCGGCGCGGACCTGCTCGGCTGCCGCCCGACCCTCGTTCACCGCCTCGTCGAAGGCGACGCGAGTCTCCTCGATCAGCTCGCTGACGTGGCCGCGCATCTCCTCACCCGATTCGGGCGCCAGAAGAAGCCCGATCGCGGCGCCGGTGAGGCCGCCGATCGCGACTCCCGCCAGAAAGCTGCTGAGAGACGAGTCCTGCATGGCTGCTTGTGTCACTCCTGTGTGTCCCAGAGTTCTCTGTCCCACGATTCTACCGATCCGAGGCTCGCGCGTTGCGGCTGGGCGGTCGCCTGGGCCGACTCGACGGTGTGCTGCAGCGCGTTCATGAGGTCGGTCAGGCGGTCGAGCTTCACCGCCACGTCCTCGCTCAGCAGCTCCACGTTGGCGCCGACCTCCCGGGCATGCTGGAGGATGGGTCCGATCTCCGGGTCCGCGGTGCCGACCAGTGCGCGGGCCTCACGCACCAGCGCGTGCGTCTCCGCGATGAGCGGCAGCAGCCGAATGGCGAGCAGCAGCAGGCCGGCACCGACCAGCAGCACACCGAGGCCGACTCCCACGTTGAAGATCAGCACGGCCACGTCCATCGCCTCGGCCTCCTCTCGCTGCCCGATGCGGATCTTAGGGCTATTCCTCGGGCCGGACCGGCGCCAGCGCCCCGAGCAGAACCGTGGCGGCCATGGCCAGCTGCGAGACGACCGAGGCAGTGAGCGGGTGAAAGTCGCCGATGCGCAGCAGCTCGAGGCCAGCGCGGCCACCGATCGCGTCGCCCACCACCACGCCCAGCAGCGAGACGAGGCCTAGGATGGGAACCAGGCGTCCCCACGTGCCGCGGATGGCGACGAACACGAACAGGTTGATGGCGGTCACGAAGATGACCCACACCAGCCACGGGGTCATGCGCGGGCGATGCGGCCGCCGCCCAGGCACTCCTCGCCGCGGTACAGGACCGCCGCCTGCCCCGGTGCCGGGGCCCAGACCGGTTGGCTGGTCTCGACGGCGAAGCGGTCGGCGCCGACCAGGGTCACCTCGCACGCGACGTCGGGGGCCCGGTGCCGGATCCGGACCGACGCCTCGAACCGCTCGGCGGGCGCGTCCCCGGCCACGAAGCGGCGGCCGTCCACCACGAACCCCGAGGCAGCCACCTCGTCGCGATTTCCGACCAACAGCTCGTTGCGATCCGGCCGCACCTCGCGCACGTAGACCGCCTCGCCGAGGGCGACGCCAAGCCCGTGGCGCTGGCCGACGGTGTAGTGCGCGTAGCCCGAGTGCGTGCCGACCCGCGCCCCCGAGGCGTCCACGATCGGTCCCGGCTCGCCGGCGTACCCGCGTCGCTCCTCGAGCAGGGAGCGGTAGTCGCCGAGGGGGACGAAGCAGATCTCCTGGCTCTCCGGCTTCTGCGCGGTGGGCAGGGCCAGCTCCTCCGCCAGCTCGCGGACCGCTGGCTTCGTCATCTCGCCCAGCGGAAAGCGGGTGCGCGACAGCTGCGCCTGGCTGAGGACCCACAGGAAGTAGGTCTGATCCTTGTTCTCGTCGGCGGCGCGCAGGAGGACGAAGCGGCCGTCGCGTCGCTCGACACGCGCGTAGTGCCCGGTGGCGACGGCATCGGCACCGTAGGCCGCCAGGCCACGCCGCAGGAGCTCGTCGAACTTGATGTACTGGTTGCAGGCCTGGCATGGGTTCGGGGTCGCCCCGGCCAGGTACTCGTCGGCAAAGGCGTCGATCACGCGCTCCCCGAACTCGCGTTCCACGTTCAGGACGAAGAACGGAATGTCGAGCAGCTGCGCAACGCGGCGCGCATCGTCCGCCGCATCGGGCGAGCAGCACGAGCGCTTGTGCTCAAATCCCTCGCCACTGTCCGGATGGGTGCGCATCCAGACGCCGACCACCTCGACCCCGGAGTCGCGCGCCTCCCGGGCCAAGAGGGCCGCAGCCACGCTCGAGTCGACGCCACCGCTCATGGCGGCAACGATGCGGGTCACGCCCGGACCGATGCCATCGCCGGGCGCAGACGCCCGCTCAGCGTCCCCACCACATCGATCGTCCGCTCCACCTCGTCGTTGGTCGTCCCCCGCCCGAGGCTAAGGCGCAGCGACCCGTGGGCCAGCTGAGGGTCGATCCCCATCGCGAGCAGGACGTGGCTCGGCTCGCTGCTGCCCGATGTGCATGCGCTCCCGGTGCTCGCCTCGATCCCCTCCAGGTCGAGCGCCGCCACCAGGTCGCCGCCCTCCACGCCGCGAGCGACGAAGCTGGCGCTGTTCGGCAGCCGATGCTCCGGATCGCCGGTCAGCTCGAAGCCCGGGAGCGCGCCGACGCCCTCGATCATGCGGTTGCGCAGCTCGACGCGCGGCTCGTCGCCCTGTGCCAGGTCGAGCGCCACGCCAAACCCGACCGCGCCGGCGACGTTCTCGGTCCCCGCTCGCCGCTGGCGCTCCTGCGATCCGCCCTGGATCTGAGGCAGCACGGCGGTCCCCTGGCGCACGAACAGCGCGCCGATTCCCTTCGGCCCGTAGACCTTGTGCGCGGCCAGGCTCATCAGATCGACCTGCAGCGGATCGACGGCCAGGGGCAGGTGGCCGGCGGCCTGGATCGCGTCCGTGTGGAAGAGCACCCGCCGATCCCGGCAGATGGCCCCAACCTCGGCGATGCGCTGGACCGTCCCGACCTCGTTGTTGGCGTACATCACGCTCACCAGCGTGGTGCGCTCGGTGATCGCCGCGGCCACCTCGGCCGGGTCGACGCGGCCGAATCGGTCAACCGGCAGGTAGGTCACCTCGAACCCGGAGCGCTCCAGAAGCTGGCAGGTGTGAAGCCCGGCCTTGTGCTCGACGCTGCTGGTGATGAGGTGCCGACCCCGCGCGCTCGCGGCCCAGGCCGCGCCCTTGATCGCGAGATTGACCGCCTCCGAGCCGCCGGAGGTGAAGACAATCTCGCGCGGCTTCGCCCCGAGCCTGCCCGCGATTCGCTCCCGCGCTTCGTCGAGTCCCTGTCGGGCGCGCCGCGCGGATGCGTAGATGCTCGAGGGGTTGCCCCAGTGCTCGGTCAGGTACGGCAGCATGGCGTCGAGAACCTCGGGACGCAGGGGCGTGGTGGCCGCGTGATCGAGGTAGATCGCCATGCCGCGATTATGGCGCAGGCGGCCGTCGGTGACCGTCAGCCTCGGTCCGGCGGCACCACCTGCAGGTGCAGCTCGGCCAGCTGCTCGGGCGTGATCGGCGCGGGGGCGCCCATCATCAGGTCGCTGCCGGACTGCGTCTTCGGGAAGGCCATCACCTCGCGGATGTTGTCCTGGTCCGCGAAGATGGCGGCCCATCGATCGAGGCCGATGGCGATCCCGCCGTGGGGCGGGGCGCCGAACTCGAGCGCGTCAAGCAGCGCACCGAACTGGTCGCGCATGCCCTCGATCGAATGGCCCATCAGGCTGAACGCCCGCTCGAGCAGGTCGCGCTGGTGGATCCGCACCGATCCGCCTCCCACCTCCCACCCGTTCAGCGCGAGGTCGTACTGCTGGGCGAGCACCGAGCCCGGGTCGCTCTCGATCCGCTCGATGTCCTCGGGCACCGGCGCGCTGAACGGATTGTGGGTCGCGTCCCAGCGGCTTCCCTCGGCGTCCCAGGTGAACATCGGGAAGTGGTGGACCCAGACATAGGCGAGCTCGCGGGAGTCGCGCATCCCAAGCCGATCGCCCATCTCCAGCCGAAGGTGGCCGAGCGACTCGGCGGCCTTGCGGCGGTCGGCATCGGCCACGATCAGCAGCAGGTCGCCGGACTCTGCCTGCAGCGCGGCACGCAGCCCGGCCTCGGCTCTGCCGAGGAACTTTGCGGCGGGGCCGCGCAGGCTGCCATCGGGCTCAACGGCCAGGTGCGCCAGGCCGCCGGCTCCGTGACGCCGGGCGAGGTCGGTCAGCTCGTCGAGCTGCTTGCGAGAGTAGGTCGCGCAACCGGGTGCTCGGATGGCGAAGACTCCGCCACCGGCGGCGATCGGCTCCGCGAAGACGCGGAACTCGACTGCCTCCAGGGCGGCCGACAGGTCGACGAGCTCCATGCCGAAGCGGATATCCGGCTTGTCGGAGCCGAACCGGAAGAGTGCCTCGTCAAATGTGAAGCGCGGGAACGGTGTCTCGCGGATCGGCCGATCCGGGAGCGTTTCGGTCGTGATGCGAATCGCCATCCGCTCCACTGTCGCCATCACGTCGGCCTCGCCGACGAAGCTCATCTCGAGGTCGAGCTGCGTGAACTCGGTCTGTCGATCCCCGCGCTGATCCTCGTCGCGGTAGCAGCGCGCCAGCTGGTAGTAGCGGTCGTAGCCGGCGACCATGAGCAGCTGCTTGAGCTGCTGCGGCGACTGCGGCAGCGCGTAGAAGTGGCCCGCCTGCAGCCGGCTCGGGACGACGAAGTCGCGCGCCCCCTCGGGAGTGCTGCGAATGAGGGTCGGGGTCTCGACATCGACGAACCCTTCGTCCTCGAGCGCGCGGCGGATGGCGCTTGCCAGCCGGCTGCGGAGCAGCATCCGCGACTGGACACCCGGACGTCGCAGGTCGAGGTAGCGGTACTTCAGGCGCAGGGCCTCGTCGAGCCCGGGTTGCTCCTCGTTCACGTAGAAGGGCGGCACCCGGGCCGAGTTGAGCACGGTCACCCCATCGACCGCGACCTCGATCTCGCCGGTTGGCAGCTCCGGGTTGGTGGTCCCTTCAGGCCGATGCCGCACGACGCCGGTGATCTGCACGACCCATTCGTTCCGCAGCTCCTGGGCCGCGGCGTGGGCGCCTGCCTCGGCCTCCGCGCCGGCCACCGCCTGGGTGATGCCGTAGCGGTCGCGCAGGTCGAGGAAGGTCAGCTGGCCATGGTCGCGGCGCCGATGCACCCAGCCGGCCAGCGTCACGCGCGCACCGACGTCGGCGGCGCGCAGCTCACCGCAGGTATGGGTACGGAAGGAGGTCGGCATTGGAGTGCCGATGGTACCGGATGGCGCTTCCCGACCGTCCACGGCCCACCCGCCATAACCTCGAGTAATCAGTCGGCGCTGATTTGGCGAGGATCGGGCCCCACTCGCCTCGAACGACGGCGTGTGGCGATCATTTCGCGACATTCAGACCGAATTTGCGCCCAACCTGCCCGAGCGATTACACGTTGTCATGGACCGCCTCCGGGATCTCGTCCACCGCCACCTCGCTCTGCTCGCCGTTGCGCAGGTCGCGCAGGACGAGGTCCTCCTCGCCAAGGATCACGGCCCAGCGCGCCCCGGCCTTGGCCGCGGACTCGAGCTGCTTGCCCAGCTTGCGCGAGCTGCCGTCGGGTCGGACTCGCAGCCGCGCGTCGCGGAGGTGCCCGGCGACCTCAAGACGCCGGGCGAAATCGGGCTCGGCGGAGACGACCGCCACCAGCGGCTCAGCGTCGACGCTGACCACCTGCTGCTCCTCGAGCGCCATCATCGTCCGGTCGAGCCCGATCCCGAACCCGATCCCCGGAGTTGGACGGCCCCCCAGCAGCTCGACCAGGCCGTCATAGCGTCCGCCGCCCCCGATCGCCTGCTGCTGCCCCTCCCGGCCCTGCACGTAGAACTCGAAGGTGGTGCGGGTGTAGTAGTCGACCCCGCGCACGAGGCGATGATCGAGCGAGTAGCTCACCCCCAACGCGTCCAGCAGGCCGCGTAGGGCGGCGAAGTGGGTGGCGCATTCGTCGCACAGGTGGTCGATGGCGCGCGGCGCATGGGCCGCAAGCTCGGGGTCGAGGGCCTTGTCGTCGAGAACGCGCAGCGGGTTGACCCGGAGCCGACGACGAGAGTCATCGGTCAGTCCGTCCTCGTGGACGGCGAAGTAGTCGAGTAGCGCCTGGCGGTAGCCCGGACGGCAGGTCGCATCGCCGATCGAGTTGAGGTGCGCGATCACGTCGGTCATGCCCAGCTCGTGGTAGAAGCGGGCTCCCAGCTCGAGCAGCTCGGCGTCAACCATCGGTCCTGGGTCGCCGATCACTTCGACGTCCCACTGTCTGAACTCCCGGTAGCGGCCGGCCTGCGGGCGGGCGTAGCGGAACATCGGCCCGATCATCCAGAGGCGCAGGGGACCCGGGCGAACGTGCATCCCGTGCTCGACGTAGGCGCGCATGATCCCGGCGGTCGGCTCCGGCCGAAGTGCCCAGTCCGCGCGCTCCTCCTCGCTGCCGCGCGCCCCGCTGACGCGGAACATCTCCTTCTCGACCGCGTCGGACGACTCCCCCAGGCCACGCGCGAAGAGCTCGACGCGCTCGAAGAGCGGCGTCTCGATGCGGTCGAGGCCGTATCGGCGCGAGAGGTCGCGTGCGACAGCTTCGATCCGATCCCAGGCGGGAGCGTCCTCCGGGAGTAGGTCGCGGGTTCCGCGCGGCGCGGTGATCCGGGTCGACATGCCGCCGAGTCTAGCGGCCACCGGCGGGCGTCTTCGCCCCGCCGGCTCAGGTCCGCGGGCCTCAGTCCGCGCCGCGCCTTCAGCGCACCTCGCGCGTGACTGAGGTGACGTCGCGGAGACGCTCGATCTTGGAGAGGACGCGCGAGAGCTGCTGCAGCGAGTTGACCTTGAAAGTCGCCGAGATGGTGGCGCTGTTGTCGGCGTGGACCGCGACCGAGGCGGCGACGATATTCACCTTGTCCTCGGCCACCACGTTGGTGACCTCGTTCAGGAGGCCAGGTCGGTCGAGGGCCAGGATCCGCACCGTGATCGGGTAGGTCTGCTCGCCCGCGATCTCCCATTCGACGTTGATCAGCCGCTCGATGTCGCGCTCGGAGAGCACGGACGGGCACGAGGCCCGGTGCACCGTCACTCCCTTTCCGCGCGTCACGTAGCCGGTGATCTCGTCGCCGGGAATCGGCGAGCAGCACTTCGCGAAGCGCACCAGCAGATCGCCAACGCCCTTGACCTTGACGCCGACCGTCGATGGCGCCGCGGGCGGGGCCTGCTCGGGCAGGGTGATCGCGGCGTCGTCGTGGATCTCGAGCTTCGAGACGACCGATGCCGGCGAGATCGCCCCGTAGCCGATCGCGGCATAGAAATCGTCCATCTCGCGGAAGCGGTGCTGCTGGGCGAGCTCGACGAGCTTGTCGGCTGGCAGCGAGCTGAGCGTCTCGTGGGCCAATCTCCGCAGCTCGCGGTCGAGCAGCTCCTTCCCCTGGCTGATGTTCTCGTCGCGCTGCTGGCGCTTGAACCAGGCCCGGATCTTCTCCTTGGCATGGCTGGTGCGCACGATGTTCAGCCAGTCGCGCGACGGCCCGTGCGCGGCCTTGGTGGTGATCACCTCCACGATGTCGCCGTTGCGCAGCCGGTGGTCGAGCGGCACCAACCGGTTGTTGACCTTGGTGCCGATGCAGCGGTGGCCGACATCGGTATGGATCCGGTAGGCGAAGTCGAGCGCCGTGGCGCCGGCCGGCATGTCCTTGACGTCGCCCTTCGGGGTGAAGACGAAGACCTGGTCCTGGAAAACGTCGAGCTTGATGCCTTCGACGAACTCGGTCGCGTCCGCGACCTCGCGCTGCCAGTCGATCAGCTGCCGAACCCAGGCGAGCTTCTCGTCGTAGCGGCGGTCCGCGCGGCTGCCCTCCTTGTAGTGCCAGTGCGCCGCGATCCCGGCCTCCGCCACCTCGTGCATCTGCCGGGTCCGGATCTGGATCTCGACCGGCTTGGCCTCCGGACCGATGACCGCGGTGTGCAGCGACTGGTACATGTTCGCCTTCGGCATCGCGATGTAGTCGTCGAACTGCCCGGGGATCGGCCGCCAGAGCGAGTGCACCACGCCGAGGGCGGCATAGCAGTCCTTCACCTCTTCGACCTGGACGCGAATGGCATGCAGATCGTAGATCTCGCCGAAGTCGGCGCCCTTGCGCTCCATCTTCCTGGCGATGCTGTAGAGGTGCTTCGGGCGCCCGGAGATCTCGGCCTTGATGCCGACCTTGCCGAGCTCCTTGCGCAGGATCCCGATCGTCTTGTTGACGAAGCCCTCTCGGGCCCGACGACGGTCGGTGAGCATCGCGACCAGCTGGCGGTACTTCTGCGGCTCCAGGAACTTGAAGGCGAGATCCTCGAGCTCCCACTTGATCTGCCACATCCCCAGCCGATGCGCCAGCGGGGCGTAGATCTCCATCGTCTGGCGCGCGATGCGCACCTGCTTGTCGGGGCTCAAGTGCTGGAGGGTGCGCATGTTGTGCAGCCGGTCGGCGAGCTTGATGATGACGACCCGCACGTCCTCCGCCATCGCCAGGAACATCTTCCGGATGTTCTCCGCCTGCTGCTCCTCCATCGATCGCGCGGAGCCGAACTTCGACAGCTTGGTCACGCCATCGACGAGGCGCGCAACCTCGCGTCCGAACCGCTTCTCGATGTCCGGGATCGTCAGGTCGGTGTCTTCGGGAACGTCATGCAGGAGAGCGGCGGCGATCGTCTCCGCGTCCATCTGCAGGCCCGCGAGGTAGTGGGCGACCTCGACCGGGTGGCTGATGTAGGGCTCGCCCGACGAGCGCAGCTGTCCCTCGTGCGC
>JBDUDC010000187.1:0-3039 GCA_040003165.1 Chloroflexota bacterium | reverse complement strand
ACCGTCTTCGCCGACATGGTGGCGAGCGTGGGCGGGGATCTCATCGAGGTCTCGAGCCTGGTCCCCAAGAACGGGGACGTCCACACCTTCGAGCCGAAGCCGGCGGACATCCGCGCCGTGGCGCAGGCCGACCTGCTTGTGATGAACGGGCTCGGCCTCGATGATTGGCTCGAGAAGACAATCGCAAATGCCAGCCCCCGGGGAACCCCGCTGCTGAAGCTTGGTGTCGACCTCCCGGGCGTCCGACTGCTTCCCGGAGAGGCGCCCGGAACGCAGAACCCGCACCTGTGGCTTGACGTCAAGTACGCGCAGGCCTACGTCGACCGCATCATCACGGCGCTGCGCGCCGCGGACCCCACGCACGCCGATCAGTATCAGAGCCAGGGGGCGGCCTACCGGCAGCGGCTCGACGAGCTGGATGGCTGGGTGCGTGACCAGATTGCATCCATCCCCAAACCCAACCGCAAGATCGTTACCTTCCACGATGCGTTTCCCTACTATGCCCGCGAGTACGGGATCACGATCGTGGGGGTCGCCGTCCAGGCGCCCGGTCAGGATCCCAGCGCCGGCGACACGGCGGCATTGGTCAAGGCGATCCGGGCGGCGGGAGTGAAGGCCATCTTCAGCGAGGCGCAGTTCCCGGCCAAGCTCGTCCAGCAGCTCGCTGACGAGACAGGCTCCAAGGTGGTCGCCGACCTGTACGATGACTCGATAGGCGATCCGCCGGTCGCGACCTACGAAGGTGTCGTGCGCTGGGACACGCAGCAGCTCGTGGACGCGCTCAAATGACGCACGCCGCGCCCCCGGCGCCACGCTCGCAGTCCCCGGCGGCGCCCCTCGCCGTCAGCTTGCGCGACGTGACCGCCGGCTACGGCGAGCGAGTCGCGCTCGAGGGGATCACGCTCGACCTGCCGACCGGCTCGCTCGTCGCGATCTTCGGGCCAAACGGCGGCGGCAAGAGCACCCTGCTGAAGCTCATCGCGGGCCTCCTCAAGCCGAGCCACGGGACGATCGAGACGCTCGGCCTTCCCGCCGGCCAGGCCGCGAGGCGCATCGCCTACGTGACGCAGGCCGAGCTCGTCGACTGGTCGTTCCCGGTCAGCGTGTGGGACGTCGCGATGATGGGCCGCTACCCCAGGCTGGGGCCCTGGAGGCGGCCGGAAGCCGCTGACCGCAAGGCCGTTCACGAAGCGCTCGAGCAGGTCGGCATGCTCGACCGCGCGCAGACGCAGATCGGTGAGCTATCAGGCGGACAGCGCCGCCGCGCGTTCTTGGCGCGTGCCATCGCGGCGGATCCGGAGCTCTACCTGCTCGATGAGCCAGTGACCGGGGTGGACGTCACTACGCAGGAGGACCTGATGACCGTGCTGCATGCCGAGACCGAACGCGGCCGCACGGTGATCGCGACGACGCACGACCTCGCTGCCGCGGCCGCGCACTTCGACACGGTGATCGCGCTCAATCGGCGGGTGGTGGCGATGGGATCGGCCAGCCTGGTGCTCGATCCCGAGGTCCTGAGCGAAACGTACGGCGGGCATCTGCTGATGCTCCAGGACCGCGCGGTGATCATCGACGACGCGCACCATCACGATCGCGAGAGCGGCCCCGATCGCCACTTCCACGAGGGGCGGCGCGGCTGATGCTCGCCCCCGTCATCGAGCCGCTCGCGTACGACTTCTTTCTCCGCGCCATGCTCGCCTCCGCGGTGGTGGGCGTCGTGTGCGCGGTCGTCGGCAGCTTCATGGTCCTGCGCGGCTACGCCTTCATGGCCGATGCCCTGAGCCACGCTGCGTTCCCCGGCGTCGTGGTCGCCTACCTGCTCAAGGGGCCTTTTTACCTCGGCGCGGCGGTGGCGGCGATCGCCACCGCGCTCTCGATCGGCTGGGTGACGCGCCGCGGCGGCCTGCGCTCGGACACGGTGATCGGCGTCCTGTTCGCCGGCATGTTCGCGCTCGGCATCTTCCTCTTCAGCCTCATCCCGAACTACGTGGGTGATCTGTTCGGCTTTCTGTTCGGCGAGGTGCTGGGCATCGGCGTCGGCGACCTGGTCGCGCTGGTCGTGCTCGCGGCCATCGTCCTGGCGGTGATCGGCGCGCTCTGGAAGGAGCTCCTCTACTCGACGTTCGACCCGCTCGGCGCGTCGGCATCCGGGCTGCCGGTGGAGCGCCTCGACTACCTGTTCCTCGCCCTCGTCGCGATCACCATCGTGGTGAGCCTGCAATCGGTCGGCATCATCCTCGTTGTCGCCATGCTCATCACTCCCGCCGCCACGGCCCAGCTGCTCACGCGCAGCTTCGGCCGGCTGATCGGAGTTGCCGCCCTGATCGGCGTGCTGGCGCCCCTTGCCGGCCTGTACCTGAGCTACTGGAGCAACTCGGCCAGCGGGGCCACCATCGTGCTCGTCGAGACCGCGATCTTCGTCCTCGCCCTGCTCGTCCGGCCAAGCCTGCGGCTGCTCGGCGCCCGGCGCGCCCTCGTCGCCACCGGCTAACCGGCCAAGGACTGTGACGTCCCCGGCAGGATTCGAACCTGCGACCGGCGGTTTAGAAGTTCTCCCCGGGCGTGCTCAGCGCACGCCATTCGTGCTCAAATCCGTCCACCTAGGTGCCCCGACGTCCACCGATGTACAGCCACTGGGCTACAAACGTGGCTACACGTCTGCGCCTCCTTGGCGTACTCCTTCTTGCCGCGCCCGGAGAGCATCTCGAGCGACGCGATGACGACCTCTGTCTTTCCAGTGGAGGACGCGCCAGTGTCAAGTTTCACCCACCTGGTGCCCGGTGACCTCTCAACGAATTCCCCGTAGCATGCTGACCGATGGATTGTCGGAACTGTAGCCGGGCGCTGGAGCCGGGCACTCGCTTCTGCCCCGCGTGTGGCACGGCGAGCCCAGAACGCGCCTGCACGGCGTGTGGAGCGGCGCTGCCGGCAGACGCCAGCTTCTGCCCCGCATGCGGCATGCCCGCCCCGACCACCGATGCCGCCATCGGCGCCGCGCCCGCGCGCGAGCGGAAGATGGCGACGATGCTCTTCGCGGAC
>JBDUDC010000186.1:0-3041 GCA_040003165.1 Chloroflexota bacterium | reverse complement strand
GTATCGCCGGCTGGTCACCTCGAGCACCCTGAGGATGTCAGCACGCCCGCCGTCGAGCAGAAGTTGCATCCGCTGGGCCTGCTTCCGGTCGCCGCCGGGCATCTGGAGCTCGGCGTAAACTGCGGCTCGGGCGCGCCGGTACGCTTGAATCGCGTCATTCGCGGCCCGCGTGATCTGGTTCGTGGTCGCGCGCAGCATCCGCATTCGCTCGTCGGGCCTCGGTTCGGCGCGCATCGCGCGGTCGAGTGACTCGTTGAGGGCGACGATGGAAGTGGTGGCACGCTGCACGACACGCACGTCAGCGCGACGGCGGCCCAGGGGCGTATACGACGGTGTCACCTCTGCGCTCGCGACCGCCGGGCTTCGCGGCCGCTTCGGACCCAGGTGAGCAAACGAACGCCCCCTTCTCGCGCCGGCTTGGCGATGTCGTCTCAGCGGCGATCGGGGAGAGGAGCGATGATCGTGCCGCGGTGGGATGCGCCCGGTCGGAGTCCGCGGAGCATACCACGAGCCGGGAGACTGAGCCTGCTCAAGGCGGGTCAACCTCGGCGGTCGAGGGAGCGGCGAGAGAGCTGAGCGCGGGTCGAGCACTTCGCGCTGGTCGCCGACCGCGATGAGTGATCGGCCGGACGCACGACGACGGCGGACCGCCGGGGGCCGCCGTCGTGGCTGGAGCGGGCGCCGTCGGGGCGCCCGAAGATCAGTGGCTGCCGGCCTGCGCGCCCGTGAGGGTCGTGAGCCGGGCCGCGAAGCCGCTCGCCGCCTCGCGCAGCCAGATGAGCGGCTGGCGGGCAGGCACGCCGTTGCCGCGAGCAGCAAGGCGCGCTTCCTTCACCATGCGCGCGTGGTCTGCGTCGGCGATGAGTTCGTGCTGGTGGATATTGACTAGCTCGTGTGTCGCGTAAGGGCTCATCTGCTCCACTGTTTCGGCTCCGTTCCCGGTTTGGCCTGCGGGCATCTTGAATCGAACGTTCCCCGAGCCGTGATCCGGCAACCGACGACCGACGGGTCAGCGCGCCCACCAGCCTCCTGTCGCCGAGGCCTGAGCGGGGATGTCACACACGCGGCCCTGCGCGGCCTGGTCGCGGTGCGGTCGTGATCAATGGGCATGGGCCAGAATAAGGTGGTGACAGCCGTGACGCGGAGAGCACCGAAGTGACGACGCAGGAGGCTCCTGGCGATGCGATCGCCGGCCTCGATGCCTTCGCGGCCCGGGTCGATGGGGACCTGATCCGACCGGGCAACCCCGAATACGACGCGGCGCGCCAGGTTGAGAACGCGCGATACGACCGACGCCCCGCCGCCATCGTCCGGGTTCGAACGGCCTCCGATGTCGCCGCCACGATACGGCTCGCCCGCGATTCGGGGCGCCGCTTGGCGGTGCGGGCCGGTGGACATAGCGTCGCCGGGCACAGCGCCGCGGACGATGCGATCGTCCTCGACCTCTCCCTAATGCGGAGGATTGAGATCGATGCGGAGCGCCGTCTCGCCTGGGCGGAGGCGGGCGTCACGGCTCGCCAATACACGATTGCCGCACATGCCGCCGGACTGGCAACCCCGTTCGGCGATACCGGCTCGGTAGGCGTCGCCGGCCTGACGCTGGGTGGCGGAATCGGCTGGCTCGTCCGCAAGCATGGGCTCACCATCGACAGCCTGGTCGCCGCCGAGGTGATCACGGCCGACGGCCATCAGCTGCGGGCCAGCGAGGACGAGAACGCCGACCTCTTTTGGGCGCTCCGTGGCGGTGGCGGCAACTTCGGCGTGGTGACCCGCTTCCAGTTCCGGCTCCACCCGATCGACACTGTCGCCGCTGGCACCATCATTCTGCCGGCGACCACCGAGGTCCTCCGTGAGCTAGTGCCGGCTGCCCTCGCGGCGCCGGACGAGCTGGCCATCCAAGCCGTCATCGGACGGGCGCCGGATGACCCGTCGATCCCGCCCGAGGTCCACGGCACGCTCATCGTCGACCTGGAAGTCTTGTACGCCGGCCCGCTGACCGACAGCGAGCTCGCCCTGGCCCCGCTCCGCGCGCTTGCCCCCGCAATCAAAGACAGCGTGGAGGCGAAGCCCTACCCCGCCCTCTATCCCGAGAGCAGCGGAGAACGGGAGGGATGGTTCGCCCGCGCGATGTTCGCGGACACCCTCGATGACGAGCTGATCGGGGCGATCCGGGCCCGGCTGGCCGATCCCACCGCGCCCCAGGCCGTGCTCGAGGTCCGAGTGCTAGGCGGAGCCATGGCCCGCGTCCCGGTCGAGGCGACCGCGTTCGGCTACCGTGACCGCCGGGTCTTGATGTGGCTCATCACCTGGTTCACCGACCTGACCCAGGCGGCGCAGCACGAGGCCTGGCTGACGGATTTCTGGTCCGAGATTCGCCACAAGGCGACGGGCGTGTACGTGAACTTCCTGGAGGCCGAAGGCGACGAGCGCGTCCGCGCCGCCTACCCGCCACAGACCTACGCGCGGCTCGCCGAAATCAAGCGCCGCTACGATCCCGAGAACCTGTTCCGCCTCAACCAGAACATTCAACCGGCTCCAGCCGAGCGGGTGGGGCGAACCCCCTAACACCGAGGCCAGATCGCAGCCTATTGGCCGGTTACGTCCTCGAGCCGCCGGCGCAGGTTCTCGACGAACACCGCGCCGCGGCTGGCCAGCAGGCGCTGCATCAAGGGCGCCAGCAGGCGGGTGAGGCCGGGGGTCTCTGCCTCGGCCTGACGGGTGAACCGGACGGATGCGCCGAGGTCCTCGAATCGGTAGGTGATTCGCGGCTTGAGGCCAAACGGTCCACTGTCGAACTGCAACACTTCGAGGTGCGGCGGTTCGTAGGCGACGACCTCGCCGGTCGAGGTCGAGCGCCGACCCATGAACGGGAACACGTATGCGATGCGACTGCCGAGGCCGATCGGACCGTCGGTCAGCGCCCGCGCCTCGGCCGCGTCGGTATGCCAGGCCGGCTCGTTCGTCGGATCGGTGACATAGGCGAAGACCTCGGCGATCGGTCGCCGGATGATCGTGCTGGCATCGGCGTGGATCATCGCTCT
>JBDUDC010000185.1:0-3045 GCA_040003165.1 Chloroflexota bacterium | reverse complement strand
GTCATCGCCTTGGGCGTCGCGGTCAGGATGAAGGCATACAGGAACTCCGCCCAGTCGAACGCGAAGACGATGATGCCGGCGGCCAGCAGGCCGGTGCCGGACAGCGGCAGAAGCACAGTGCGGAAAGCGTGGAAGCGGGTGGCGCCGTCGACCAGGGCCGCCTCCTCGATCTCGAGCGGAATCTCCTCCAGGAATCCTTTCAGCATCCAGATCGCGAGCGGCAGGTTGAAGAGCGCGTACACGAAGATGAGCGCCGGCAGCTGGTTGTAGAGGCCGATCGCGCGGACGATCGTGAAATACGGGATCACAACAGCAATCGGCGTGAGGAAGCGCAGCGAGAGCGCCCAGTTCAGCACGAAGGTTCGCAAGCCACGTGACACGGGAAGTCGGGTGATCGGATAGCAGATCGCGAAGGCGACCACCAGCGCCAGCGCGGTCGCGCTGAGTCCCGCGATGACGCTGTTCATCAGCAGGCTCGACATGCCTCGGGTCACCAGCACGCTGAAGTAAGGCGCCAGCGTGGGAGCGTGCGGCACGAGAGTAGGGACGGCGGAGAAGAGCTCCGCCTTGGTCTTCAGCGAGGTGGCGACCAGGAAGTAGAGCGGGAAGACGAAGATGGCGACCGCCAGGATCAGGATCAGCCAGGTCGCCAGGCGGGTCGCGAGGCGGAGCATCACCCCTTCTCCGCGGGCAGGAAGCGGCTGATCACGGTGTAGAACGCGGTCATAGCTGCCATCACAACCACCGCGAGCGCAGAGGCCTGGCCCAGGTCCGAGAAGCGGAACGCGACTCGATACAGATACAGGCTCAGGAACTCGGTCGTTGTTCCCGGTCCCCCGCCGGTCAGCACGTACACGTGGTCGAACACGCGCAGTACGTCGGCGATGCGGAAGAAGATGACGAGCAACAGCAGCGGCCGCAGGTAGTGGAGCTCGATGTGCCTGAACTGCGTCCAGGAGGTCGCGCCATCGAGCTGCGCTGCCTCGATCGACTCGACCGGGACCGTCTGCAGGCCGGCGAACATGATCAGGTAGACGAACGGCGTCCACTGCCAGACATCGACGCTCGCGACCGAGAGCATGGCCAGCGGCGGCGACGAGAGCCACAGGATCTGGTTATGGCCGGTGTCCCCCAGCAACGCGTTCAGGATCCCGTAATCGGGCGCATAGACCAGGCGGAAGACGACACCGATCGCGATCTGCGGGATCACGATCGGGATCATGGCCGCGACATAGATGACCGCCCGCAGCGCGACCGATTTCACCGTGCGGTGCACGAGCAGGGCGAGCGCCAGGCCAAGCAGGATCTCGGTCGGAAGGACGAGCGCGGCGTAGACGGCGGTCTGCTTGACCGATTCATACAGCTGGGTGTTGCCCAGCGCATTGGTGAAGTTGTCGATGCCGATGAAGCGGCCGTCATCCGCGGTCGTGGCGCGGATGAGAGCCAGGATGAACGGGATCGTCGCGATGACGAGCACCGTGCCGAAGACCGGCAGGAGCAGCCTCAGGCCGAGGCGCTCCTGCCGGCTCCGGGCGGACCAGTTGGTCCTGGCGCGAGCGGCGAGTGACATCCGACGCCGCGCTAAGCCTTCATCCTTCCCTTACTGGCTCGGGTAGCCGGCCTTGGTCATCAGGGCCCGGATCTCGGCGGAAGCCTTGTCCACCACCTCCTGGGCAGTCTCCTGGCCGGCGAGCGCCGCGTTCAGGTGGTTGCCCATGATCGTCTCCACGGCGTTCCACTGGTCAGTGCGCGGGCGCCAGTTCGGCGGCGCCGTGAGCGCATCGGCCAGCACCGGGAAGTACGGGTTGGCGTCGGTCAGCGACGCGTCCTTCAGGATGCTCGTCCGGGACGGGATACCGCCGTTCTGGGCGTAGGTCTTCTGGGTGTCCTTCTCGAGCATCCACTTGATGAAGTCGGCCGCGGCTTGCTGGTTCTTCGACGCCTTGGGTACGCCGAGCATCCAGTTGCCCATCATGCCGACACCCTTGCCGCTCGGCCCCTTGGGGATCGGGATGAAGCCGACCTTGCCCTTCACCGTCGTCCCCTCACCGAGGACCGCGGTGTTGATCTCGCCGGGCCAGGTTGACGACTGGTAGCCCTGGCCGATCGCCATCAGCCGGTCGCGATCTGACGCATCACCGCTGGCGGGATCGGCCTGGGCGACCGCCTTGAGGTCCTCGACGAGGAACTTGACGGCAGCCAGCGACTTGTCGTTGTCGAAGACCACTTTCCAGCTGTCGTCGAACACGTCACCGCCGAACGACCAGAGGATGGGCAGGAAGTCCGCCACCACCGGGTTGGTCGCCTTGCCGCGGATCAGATAGCCGGCGAAGTCGGCCTTGTTCTGCGCCTTGGCGTTGGCGAGGACGTCGTCGTACGACGCGGGCGGATCGGTCTTGTCCTTGCGATACATGAACATCTCGACGTTGCCCACGATCGTCACGCCGAGCAGCTGCTTTTCCTTGTCCTTCTCGCTGGGCGGCACCGGACCGCGTGGCGGCGGCCAGGTCCCGACGTCCCAGACCACGTCGGCGACGTCGCTGTCTTTCTGGATGCCCAGCTTGCCCAGGTCGGAGAGCGACCCGTCGGTGCCGAACTTCGGCATCCAGGGATCGTCCATCATCACCAGGTCATAGGTCGAGTCGCTCGACTTGAACGTATTCACGAGCTTGGTGTACAGGTCGGGGTAGGGCGCTTCGACGATCTCGATCTTGACGCCCGTCTTCTGGGTATACATCGGCGCCAGCGCCTTGAGCCCGGTGTCCTCGACGCCCTGCACGGCGGCGATGGTGAGGGTCACGTTCGAGCCGCCGCCGCCCCCCGAGCCGCTCGGCGTGTTCGAGCATGCGCTGAGCAGCACCCCGGCCAGCAGGATGGTCGCTCGTTTCCAGGATCTCATGTGTCCTCCTCAGAACCTCCCTACGGCGTTGCGACACGACTCCGCGCGTCGCCCATCAGACTCGCCCGCTTACCTCCTTCCCAGGGCCTCCTCTCGATCAGGCGACCTCGGTCGCGAGCCAACGTCGCGGAGTCGCACTGGTGTTC
>JBDUDC010000184.1:0-3072 GCA_040003165.1 Chloroflexota bacterium | reverse complement strand
AGGGATCGAGCGCGAGGAGCAGCTGGTTCGACTCCGTGAGCTCGGCTGTCGCCTGGGCCAGGGCTTCTACTTCTCGCCGCCTGTACCAGCGAGCGGCGCAGAAGGGCTCCTCGACCAGCGCTGGACGATGGCTGCCCGGATGAACCTCGCCGGCTAGCCGGATCCCTCGCGCGCCAGCCGGCGCAGCACCGTCTGCAGCACACCGCCGTTGCGGTGGTAGTCGACGTCGACCGGCCCGTCGAGCCTGGCGATCACCCGGAACTGACGCTCCGGCCCATCCTCGCCGCGGGCGGTGACCGCCAGCTCCTGGCGCGGTCGCAGCCCGTCCCCGAGCCCGTGGATCGAGAAGTGCTCCCGGCCGGTCAGGCCGAGCGAGGATGCGTTCTCGCCGGGCAGGTACTGGAGCGGCAGGATCCCGATGCCGACCAGGTTCGACCGATGGATCCGTTCGTAGCTCTCGGCGATGACCGCGCGCACGCCGAGAAGGCACGGACCCTTGGCGGCCCAATCGCGCGATGACCCGGAGCCATACTCCCGGCCGGCGAGGACGACCAGCGGCGTGCCCTCGGCGCGATACCGCTCGGCGGCGTCGAAGATGCTCATCCGCTCGCCGGAGGGCAGGTGCTCGGTGACGTTCCCCTCCTGGTCTGGAGTCAGCAGGTTATGGAGCCGGATGTTGGCGAAGGTGCCGCGCATCATCACCTCGTGGTGCCCGCGGCGCGAGCCGTAGCTGTTGAAGTCGCGCATCTCGACCCCGCGCGCCGTCAGCCACTCCCCGGCCGGCGAGCTGCGCGGGATGGAGCCCGCAGGACTGATGTGGTCGGTGGTGACCGAGTCGCCGAGCATTGCCAGGACCCGCGCCTCCTCGATATCGCCGATCGGCGGTGGCTCCGGGGTCAGTCCCTCGAAGAAGGGAGGCAGGGCGACGTAGGTGGAATCGGGCTCCCACGCGTAGCGGTCGCCGGCCGGCACCGGTAGCGCGCGCCAGCGCTCGTCGCCGTCGAAGACGCTGGCGTAGTTGCGGGTGAAGATCTCGGAGCGAACGCAGCGTGCGATCACCTCGGCCACCTCGGTCGAGCTGGGCCACAGGTCGGCCAGGGAGACCGGCCTGCCGCCGGCGCCGGTCCCCAGCGGCTCGTTGGTGAGGTCCAGGTCGACCCGGCCGGCCAGCGCGAAGGCGACCACCAGCGGTGGCGAGGCGAGGTAGCTGGCGCGGGCGAGCGGATGAATACGGCCCTCGAAG
This sequence comes from Chloroflexota bacterium, assembly GCA_040003165.1. Lineage (GTDB taxonomy): Bacteria > Chloroflexota > Limnocylindria > QHBO01 > QHBO01 > JALYSK01. Next base: position 1,829 of record JBDUDC010000184.1, on the reverse strand, counting down.
TTGCGGTTGCCCGACAGGACGGCGACTCCAACCAGGTCATTTGCCTCGATCGCGGCCGCAATCGGCTCAGCCAGTGGTCCGGAGTTCCCGATGCAGGTCGTGCAGCCGTATCCGACCAGGTTGAAGCCGAGCGCTTCGAGCGGCGCCATCAGATCCGCGGCCGCGAGGTAGTCGGTGACGGCCCGCGACCCGGGCGCCAGCGAAGTCTTCACCCAGGCCGGCGTGCGCAGACCCGCCGCCAGCGCGTTGCGAGCCAGCAGGCCGGCGGCGACCATCACGCTCGGGTTGCTCGTGTTCGTGCACGAGGTGATGGCGGCGATCACGACCGATCCCGATCGCAGCTTGAAGCGCTCCCCGTCCTGCTCGACCTCGACGGCTCGGTAGTGCGCATCGGCGTGGTTGGTGTGGACCGCGGCCGTCGGCGTCCCTGCGTGGCCGGGGTTCGACCCTGCGTCGCCTTCAACGCGCTGCGTGTAGGCCGGCGGGTCGCTGGCCGGGAACGATTCGTCGGATGCCTCGTCGACGACCCCCTCGGGGGCGGCTGGGGGAAGGTGCTCGTGGGTGCTGCCGTCACTGTGGGTATGCAATCCGGTGGCGAAGATGCCTCGGAAGCTCTCCCGCAGATCGCCCAGCGCGACGCGGTCCTGCGGGCGACGGGGGCCCGCGACCGAAGGCAGCACCGTGCCGAGGTCGAGGCTTAGCGACTCGTTGAAGACCGGATCCGGGGAGGCATCGGTCCTGAACAGGCCCTGCTCTTTGGCGTATGCCTCGACGCGGTCAGTCACCGCGCTCGGGCGGCCGGTCATGCGCAGGTAGCGGAGCGTCTCATCGTCGATCGGGAACACGGTGGCGGTGGCGCCGAACTCCGGTGACATGTTGCTGATCGTCGCCCGATCGGCGAGGCCGAGGCGTGACAGGCCCGGTCCGTGGAACTCGACGAACTTCCCGACCACGCCATGCGAACGCAGCATCTCGGTGACGTACAGGACCAGGTCGGTTGCCGTCGCGCCGGATGCCAGCTCACCATCGAGGCGGAAGCCGACCATGATCGGCATCGGCTGATAGAGCGGTTGGCCGAGGAGCGCCGCCTCCGCCTCGATCCCGCCGACCCCCCATCCGACCACGCCCAACCCGTTGATCATGGTGGTGTGGCTGTCGGTGCCCACCAGGGTGTCGGGGAACGCGGTCAGGCCGCCCGAGATCTCGCGGGCGGTCACCACGTCGGCGAGGTACTCGAGGTTGACCTGGTGGACGATGCCGGTCCCCGGCGGCACGACTCGAAAGTCCGCGAACGCCTGTTGGGCCCAGCGCAGCAGGGCGTAGCGTTCGCCATTGCGCTCGTACTCACGCTCGACGTTCGCTGCGAACGCGGCGTTGGTGCCGAACATGTCGACCTGCACGCTGTGGTCGATCACGAGGTCGGCCGGGACGAGCGGGTTGATGCGCGACGGGTTCCCACCCAGCGCCGCCACCGCGTCGCGCATGGCGGCGAGGTCGACCACGCACGGAACGCCGGTGAAATCCTGCAGGATCACCCGCGCCGGCATGAATGGTAGCTCGTACTCCGCCGGCTGCGCCGGGTCCCAGGAAGCGAGGGCCGCCAGGTCCCCTGGGGTGACGAGCTCCGGGCTGCCGGCCGCGCCGCGGAGCATGTTCTCGAGGAGGACCTTGACCGTGTAGGGCAGCCGCTCCAGGTCCGGGACGCCGGCGGCATCGAGCCGGAAGTAGCCGTACGACTGGTCGCCGACGTGCAGGGTCGCGCGCGCCTGCGCAGGATCGATGGGAGATGGAGCAGAGCTCACGGTCGCGCCTCCTTCGTCAGCCGCGCC
>JBDUDC010000183.1:0-3083 GCA_040003165.1 Chloroflexota bacterium | reverse complement strand
CGACCCGGCTGGTGGGCAGCATCTGGCGGTTGTTCAGGGTGGCGAAGTAGGTGGGACCATCGGCCTCGTCGTGGATCTCGCGCAATCCACGCGCCAGCCTCGTGGCTGTGCCCAGCGATGGCATGCGGTCACCTTTGATCAAGCGGGAGATGGTGGAATGATCCACCCCCGATTGCAGCGCGAGCTGCCGCTGGCTCATCTTTTTCTCCTTCAGCTGGCTGCGCAGCCAGCTGTTGAAGGAGGGCGGCGTTTGCAACGTCATCGGCGCCTTCCGTACGCCCGGCGCCACCAGTTGAGACGAGCTCGAGACCGGTGGTGCGCGCGAGCAACCCGAGCATCGCAGCGCCCCCGGTCAGCCTCAATAGGAGGAAGGTACCGCGAGTGCGGTGCGGGTCACTCCGGTGCAGTTCGCGGAGTGGCGACCCCGTGCGCGACGCGGACCTTGCGGCTGAACGCGTACAGGATCCCGCCGATGACGATCACGCTCAGGATGCTGATCGCCCGGTCCGTGAGTGCCACCGCGCCGGCCGGGCCCCCCGAAATGCCGTAGAAGCCGAGGGCGATGATGATGGCGGCCTCCACGAAGCCGACGCCTGCCGGCGTGAGCGGCACGGCAGTGAGCAACGCCCCGATGAGCGTGACGAAGATCGAGGCAGTGATCCCGAGCCCAACCTCCGGCAGGTTCAGCGCGTGGATCACGAAGTAGAGGCGGAAGCCCTCCAGGATCCAGATAGCGACCGTCAGGGCCCCGAGGAGCGGGAGCGTGCGCCGGGTCAGGCCCCGGGTGCTGCCCTCGTGGAAGCGCTCGTAGAGCTCGGCCACCCGTCCGGGCAGGAACCGGGTCAGGCGGTGCCCGAAGAAGCGCAGGCCGATGAGGAACGCTATCAAGGCCATGGCAACCACGAATCCCACCAGGAAGACCGCGTCGACATCGGGACGTGCGCGCCCGCGGAAGCTCCAAAATCCTGCCGCCAGGGCAAGGGCAAAGATCACGACGATGTCCGAGCTGCGCTCGATGAAGATCGTGCCCACCGTGCGCGACATCGACGCGCCGTAGTTGCCGCGCAGCAGGTAGGCGCGGTACACGTCCCCGAGCTTGGCGGGGACGACGCAGTTCACGAACCAAGACAGGAACAGGATCTCGGTCGCATCGGTCAGGCGGATTGGGGTGCCGGAGCTGCGCAGGAGATATGCCCACCGGAAGCCGCGCAGCGGAAAGGTCAGGTAGTAGGCGATGAAGGCGAGCAGCAGGAAGGCCGGATTGGCGTGGCTGATCCGCGTCCAGATCTCGCCGAGGTCCTGGTTGAAGACGTAGCGGAAGAGCAGGACCAGCAGGACGACACCGAAGACGATGGAGCCGATCGTCTTCCAGTTCAGCAGGCGCCGGCCGAGGGAGACATCGACGCTGACGAGCTCCGGCTCCGGGCCTTCCCGGTCAGTCATGCGGCTCGTCTGTGGCCGGCGACTCCGAAGGGGGCTCGGGCTTGGGCAGCTCCGCCGGCACGGGACGCTCGACCGGCTCCTTGGCGACCTGCTCGGGCGGCTGAGGCCCGAGGATCGGCCCACCGGCGGCCCGCTTCCCGCGCCACGTGTCGAACACGTTCTTCCAGACCGCCCAGCGCGTGGTCACGTGAATGAGCACGGTCGAGCGGCTGGCATGCCACTCGTTCGTCGGGAGCAGGCTCTTGAGCTCAGCCGCGGTCGAGAAGGGCGGCAGGGCGTTGGAGGCCATCGCGATCTCGTAGGCCGAGTGGGTATCCGAGGCGGCGATCCCTGGGATCCTATAGCGCGCCGCGAACTCCGCTGCCTGCAGATTGTGGCGTCCGAGCGTCACGCGGCAGTTGAAGACCTCGACCGCGTCGATCTTGCCCGCCTCCGCCAGCCGGATCAGTGGCGCCTCGCGAATGTGCGCGTTGCGGAATGGATCGTAGGGGTGCGGAATGCTCACCAGGCCGCCCTGCGCGTGGATGGCGTCTGCGGTCTCATCCGCGCTCAGCCCTCGCGGGATCGTGCGCTGCAGGAAGAGGCCGACGACCTCGCCGTCGCTGGTGCTCACCTCTTCGCCGAGGATCACCGTCAGCCGGTCGTCAAGGCCGAGCTCGCGCACCTTGGCGCGAACCGCGACGGCGCCCTCGACGTTGTTGTGGTTGGTGATCGCAACGTGGGTGAGGCCGCGCTCGAGGGCGATCCGGATGAATCGCTCTTCGGCGAGCAGCGAGTCCCTTGAGAAGCGGGTGTGGATGTGAAAGTCGGCGAAGACGCGAGCCTCCTCCGGGGGTTTGCCCGTCCGCTCGCGCGCCGGCAGCTCGACGGCGACCGCGGACGCCGTGCTCATTGCTGGCTCACGCTCCGAGCTGGCTCGCTCACTGCTGGCTCACGAGGCTCTTGCGGTAAGTGCTCAAGTGCTCCAGGGCGAGGCCTGTCCCGATCGCCACGCTGTTCAATGCGTTCTCGGCCACGTGACACGGGATCCCGGTCACCTGCGTCAGCAGCGTGTCGAGGTTGCGCAGCAGCGATCCCCCGCCCGACATCACCATCCCCTTGTCGATGATGTCGGAGCTCAGCTCCGGCGGCGTCTGCTCGAGGACGTTGCGCACCGCGGTGATGATCTGCTGCAGCGGCTGCTCGATCGCCTCGGTGATCTCGGTCGAGGTGATCGGGATCGTGCGCGGCAGGCCGGCGATCATGTCGCGGCCCTTGACCTCCATGCGCAGCGGCTCGTCGAGCGGCAGGGCAGCGCCGATCTGGATCTTCACCTCTTCAGCGGTCCGATCCCCAATCATCAGGTTGTACTTGCGCCGGATGTAGCTCGCGATCGCCTCGTCGAAGCGGTTGCCGGCCACGCGGACCGACTGGCTGACCACGATCCCACCGAGCGCGATGACGGCGATCTCGGTGGTCCCACCGCCGATATCCACGATCAGGTTGCCCGACGGGCCGCCGATCGGCACATTGGCGCCGATCGCCGCGGCTAGCGGCTCGTCGATCAGGTAGGCGTCCCGGGCGCCGGCCTTGAGAGCGGCATCCCGCACGGCGCGCTTCTCGACGCTGGTGACTCCCGACGGGACGCTGATCATCACGTC
>JBDUDC010000049.1:0-10436 GCA_040003165.1 Chloroflexota bacterium | reverse complement strand
GCCCCGTTGGCGATCAGCAGCACCGCCATCGCGAAGAAGGTCCAGCGGATCCCGAAGTCGTCGCGGATCAGGTCGCCCAGCCCCTGCCCGGAGACCGCTCCCATGCGGGCCGCCATCTCGAGCACCACGATCAGCATCACGGTCGTGATCGGCAGGATCCAGAGGAGGCGGAAGCCGGTCTCAGCGCCCAGCACGCTGTAGGTGGCGATGCCACCCGCGTCGTTGCCGGCGAGCCCCGCGATCAGCCCCGGCCCCATCACGCCGAGAAAGGCGAGCACCCCGGACCGATGGACGCGGAAGTTGGGCAGTCGCTGCTGCAGCGACCGCTGCGCCAGGCGGAGCGGGCGGGGGAGGGCGAGGCGTGTCACCTCTCCTCGGCCGGCTCGAAGATCGCGGGCAGGCGCCGGCGCCATCCCGCGCCCAGCGCGCGCTCGAACGCGTCGTCCACCGTCACGATTCCCTGCATCCGACCGTCCGCGTCGACGACCGGCAGGGCGAGCAGGTTGTAGCGGGCGATCGCCGCCGCGACCTCCTCCGCGTCGACGCCCACCTCGACCGAGATCGGCTCCGGTCGGGTGAAGGCGCTGACCGGGGTCCCCGGATTGGCGACGATCAGGCCGCGGAGGGTCACCGTGCCGAGCAGTCGCCGGCTCTCGTCGGTCACGTACAGGTAGTAGACCTGGTCCGCGGACGGTGCCAGCTCGCGCAGCCGATCGATCACCTGCTGCGCCGTCTCGTCCGGCGAGACGGTGATGAAATCGGTCGTCATCAAGCCGCCCGCTGTCTCCTCCGCGTACGAGAGCAGCTCGCGGACATCGGCCGCCTCGTCGGGCTCCATCAGCCCCAACAGCTCGGCCTGGCGCTCGGGCGAGAGATCGGCCATTAGGTCGGCCGCCTCGTCGGGCCCCATCTCCTCGAGGATGTCGGCCGCCTTCTCCGGCGGCAGCCCCTCCAGGACGTCGACCTGGTCCGCGGCCTCGAGCTCCTCCATGACGTCCGCCGCGCGCTCGTCGTCGAGCGAGGCCAGGATGCCCGTCCGGTCGCGCGGGGCGAGCTGCTCGACGATGTGCGCGACGTCGGCCGGATGCAGCGTGCCGAGCGCCTGGTGGGGGACGCGCAGCTTCAGCGAGGAGACGCTCGACTCGACCGGGTCGACGGCCTCCCACTCGATGTAGTTCTCGACCTCGATCCCGAGTGCGCGAGCGAGCCGCTCGCCGACCCCGGAGAGGCCGAGCCGACGCATGATTCCCGCCACTCCCACGTCGACCGCCACCAGCCGCAGCCTGCCCTCGACCGGGGCGAGCTGGATGTCGTTGACGCGCACGATCTTCCGGCCCTCGACATCGACGATCTGCTTGTCCTGCAGGTCGCGCCAGAGCCGAATCTCGTTGGGCCGCTGTTGGAAGGAGGTGATGTTGATCGAGGCAGTGCGCAGGCGGGCGCCACCGGTGTCGATCGAATCAACGGCCGACCACGGCAGGAAGATCTCGCGCCCCGCCGCCACGCGCACCACCAGCCCGGTGACGGGTGGGTAGCGCTCGCCGAGCGCCACGATCAGGTCGCGCACCTTGCCGAACGGCTCGCCGTTGCGGTCGAGCACCCGCTTGCCGATGAGCTGGCTGAGGAAGAGCATGATGAAACCACCTCGCTGCCGAATGGTGGTGCGTCACGCAGCGGGTGGTCTTCCTCAGATTGCGGGAGCGCGGCGTCGTCTTGACGCTAGGCGCTCATCCTCCGCGCTGGGCGGCCACGTACGCTCGTTTCGCGTCGTCTGGGACCGGCGTCCACGCTGATCTGCGGTGAGCCTCACTGTGGGTTGACGGCGACACATTCTAGACCGATGGACCTGCCGAGGCGGCCCGGGTTCTGGCCCACGCACGGTTGGTGAGGACTGTCATCGGGCTTGGCCGCTGACGACCCGCCGGCCGACATGCAGCACCTGAGCGGGCATGCACCCGCTCTAGAATGCGCGCGTGCCACGACCTCGAAGCGCGTCGCGTGGCGACGACGCGGTGATCAGCAACTCGGAGCTCGCCCGGGTCTTCAACGAGATCGCCGACATGCTCGAGATTCTCGGCGAGGTGGTCTACAAGGCGGTCGCCTATCGTCGCGTTGCGGACGTGATCGAGCGCTATCCACAGGACGTGGCCGCGCTCTACATGCGCGGAACGCCGCCGAAGCTGCCCGGCGCGGGAGCCGCGATCACCGCCAAGCTCGCCGAGCTGGCCGCCACCGGCCGGCTCGAATACCACGAACGGCTCCGCGCCCAGGTCCCGGCTGGCCTGCTGGCGATGCTGCGCATCTCGGGCGTCGGGCCGCGGACCGTCAAGCTGCTCCACGGCGAGCTCGGAATCGATTCGATCGAGGCCCTGCGCGCGGCGGCCGAGAAGGGGAGCCTGCGCGGAGTGCGCGGGCTCTCCGCGAAGACCGAGGAGAACATCCTCGAAGGGATCGCGCGCGCCGAGCACCGGAGCGGCCGGCTGCTGCTGCACGATGCCGATGAGTTGGTGGCGGGCCTCGTCGCCAGCCTCCGGGACGTTCCGGGGGTGCGACGCATCGAGCCCGCCGGATCACTGCGCCGGCGCCGTTCCACGATCGGCGACCTCGACCTGCTCGCCGCGGTCGACGACGCGGCTGCCCTGATCGCCGCCCTGGACCGTCTGACCGGTGTCGAGCGCGTCCTGTCGGCAGGGACCGACAAGTCGAGCGTCATCCTGCGCGAGGGACCGCGGGTTGACCTGATGGTCTGCCCCACAGTGGCGTGGGGCACCCACCTCGTGCATTTCACCGGGAGCAAGGAGCACAACGTCGCGCTGCGCGGGCGCGCCCTGGCGCGGGGCCTCTCGCTCTCCGAGAAGGGCTTCAAGGTGCTCGAGAGCGGCGAGCTGCTGCTGGCTGCCGAGGAGACGGAGGTGTACGAGCGTCTCGGCATCGCCTGGGTGCCCCCCGAGCTGCGCGAGGGGGAGGGCGAGATCGCCGCCGCGGAAGCGGGGACCCTGCCGCAGCTCGTGTCGCTGCCCGAGCTGCGCGGCGATACCCACACCCACTCCGACTGGACCGACGGGGTCGACAGCATCGAGGCCATGGCGCGAGCGGCCCGCGACCTTGGGCGCGAGTACATCGTGCTCACCGACCACTCGCCGTCGCTCGGGATTGCGCGTGGGCTGTCCCTGGAACGAATCGCCGAGCAGCGCGCAGTGCTCGATCGTCTGAACGTCGAGCTCGCTCCGTTCCGCATCCTGCATGGGACCGAGATGGAGATACGGGCGGACGCGACGCTCGACTATCCCGACGAGCTGCTGGTGCGGTTCGACGTCGTGCTGGCGAGCATCCACACCGGACGGGGCCAGCCGAGCGAGCAGCTCACGCGACGCGCGCTGGCAGCGATCGAGAACCCCCATGTCGACGTGATCGCGCATCCCACCGGGCGCATCGTGAATGTGCGCGATCCGCTCCCCCTCGACTGGGCGCGCATCTTCGAGGCGGCGGCGCGCAGCGGGACGCTGCTCGAGATCAACGGCAGCCCCCGGCTCGACCTCGACGAGTCGCTCGCCCGCGACGCGGGGCGGGCGGGCGTCCGGCTCACGGTGGCGAGCGACGCGCACCGGACCGAGGAGCTCGGACAGGCCGCCTACGGGATCGACGTCGCGCGCCGCGCCTGGCTCAGCGCGGAGCAGATCGCGACCACCCGCGGCGCCGAGGCACTGCTGGAGCTCGTCCGGTGATCGCGCGTCTCATGGGCGACCGGCGCACGCAATCGGTCATCCGACGCATCGACCGTCCGGAGGCGCTCCTCCTCGCCACCCTCATGGCTGCCGTCGCGGCCGCAGGCTGGCTCCTCTCCTCGGTCTGGCTGGCGGTGGCGATCGCCGCCGAGCTGGCGATTGGCGGACTCGGCGCGGTGGCCGTGATCGGTCCTGCCCGGCTCGGCCTCGGCTACGCTCGCTACACCAGCCTGGCGATGGCCGGGGTGGCGCTGACGCTCTTCGGGAGGCTCCTGCCGGTGGGGAGCGCGATCCTCCTCACCCCGCTGGTCGCCGTGGTGCTGTGGACAACCATCTACCTCGAGCTGCGGCTGACCCGCGCGCCCGGGTCGCGCACCCTGCTCGACCTGCTGCTGACCGGCATCCTGTTCGCCGGAAGCGCCGGAATCTTCCACCTGTTCGGCGCCTTCAGCTGGCCGCCGCCACTGGCACTGGTGGCGCTCTTGGCGCTGGTGCTTGCCCTGCGCGGCGGCGAAGCGCGCGGGACGACCGGTGCGCAGGCGGTTGGCCAGGCGCTCATCCACGTCCTTGCGGTCGCCCAGGTCGGCATCGCGGTCACCCTGCTGGTGCTCCCCGGGGTAGTGGGCCCGGCGATCATCGCGCTCGCCTTCTACGTCTGGGGCGGGGCCGCCGACGCGCTCCAGAACGGCGCATCGGGCCGCAGCGTCGTGCTCGAGTTTGGCAGCCTGGCCATCCTCGGACTCCTCGTGGCCCTGCTGCTGCACGCCGGCTAGCGCTCGCGTTGACACCCCCGATGGGCGGTGATACAACAAGGCGCTCTGCGGCCCGGCCGGGTTGCTGAACCCCACTATTTTTGATCGGAGTGCGGCGCCCGATGGCACTCGGCGAGACCGATACCACCACCCGACAGCGACGTCAGCTGGCCGATGCGGCGATCGGACATGCGACCCGGGGCGAATGGTCCGATGCGGCAGATGCGAACCGGCAGCTGCTCGAGCTCGGACCCGACATCGATGCCTACAACCGGCTCGGGAAGGCCCTCGCCGAGCTCGGCCGGCCCGCGGAGGCGCTCGCGGTCTACGAGCAGGCGCTCGAGCGCGATAGCACGAACCGGATCGCGCAGCGCAACGTTGAGCGGCTTCGCGTCGTGGCCGAGGGGGCGCGCGGCGGGAAGGGCGACGGCAAGCCGGAGAAGGCGCCCGCCACCCTGTTCATCGAGGAGATGGGCAAGACCGGCCGTGCGCGCCTCATCAACCTCGCGCCGGCGCGGTCGCTCGCGCCGCTCTCGCCCGGCGATGCGATCGAGCTGCGCGTCGACGGCGATCGCCTCACCGCCCGCGTCGGTGAGACCGAGCTTGGCCAGGTCGAGCCGCGGATCGCCGGACGCCTCCTGAAGATGATCCGGGCCGGCAACCGCTACGAGGCGGCGCTCACCGCCGTCCACGAGGCTGAGGTGACGATGATCATCCGCGAGGTCTTCACGCACCCGTCGAACTTCGGGAAGGTCTCGTTCCCCAGCGCCGGGGCGGGTCGCGCGGGTGACGTGCGACCGTACATGAAGGGGACCCCGCTCCGCTACGATGACGAAGAGGAGAGCGAAGAGCTCGACGAGGAGTCCGAGGAGGTCGAGGAGCTCGACACGACCCTCCCGGAGTACTCAGGCGAGCCCGAGCTCGAGGAAGAGCTGATCGAAGAACCGTAGGAGCCGATGAGCGAGGCCGAACCCAGACGGCTCGACCATGTCGTTCTCCCGCGACGCCTCCCTGGCCTCGCGCTCCTTGAGCGGTACTTCCCATCGCCGGCCGACAACATCCTCGACGCGGAGCTGGCCGCCTTCGCACAATCGGGTGACACCGTCCTCGACCCCTGGGCCGGCACGGGCTGGACGGCGCGGCGAGCCGTGCCGCACGGGATGCAGGCGGTGGCCGCCGACCCGAGCCCCTTCGCACAGCTCGCCGCCATTGCCTTCCTGACCGCCCCGGAGAGCGCCGCCCTCGATGCGGCGTTCGCCCAGCTTGCCGCGTCGCGCCGCGTCGACGTGCCGCTGCGCCAGCACATCGAAGAGCTCTACGCGACCCACTGCAGCGCCTGCCGGCACCCGGTGGTGGGCGAGCAGTTCATCTGGCCGCGCGACGCGGATGCGCCGGGCCGAAAGATCTACCGATGCGCCAACTGCGAGATCGCGGTTGGCGGACCGCTGGAGCGCGTCGCACCCGTCGACGAGGCGGACCTCGCCAAGCTCGGAATCATGCGGCCGGCTGCCGCGGACGAGCCAGACCCTGCGCTGGACGCCGCCGCCGAGGCCGACCCGGAAGAGGAGCTGCCGCCGGCGCCGGTCGGCCTGACCGGCCCGCCCGACCCGCTGGACGACGATCCCGCGGCGCCACTCGGCGAGTTGGGCGGCCCCCCGGCTCCGCCGGTCCAGCTCTCCGAGCCGCCCTCCAGCGGCGGCGACGGCCCGCACTTTGCCTCCACCGTGCGGCCCGATCCGCTGCCACAGGCCACCGCGGCCGGCGTGCGCCAGAGCCAGCACTATCAGCAGCTGCGCGACCGATTCCCGGTGCTCGATGGCCGAGAGGAGCTGGTCGGGGAGGTGCTCGAGCTCTTCAGCCCGCGCAACCTGTATGCGCTGCACACGATCGCGAACAAGATCGACGCCGAGTTCCGCGATGGTCCGGTGGCATCGGTCATGCGCCTGGCGCTCGCCGCCTGCCTGCTGCCCGCCAGCCGCTTGAACGGATACCCCGGGCGCGTCGCCTCGCTGCGGATCTCGAATGGCCACGTCCGGCAGCCCGCCTCTCGCCACCAGCGCGAGGTGAACGTGTGGCGGCTGTTCGAGGAGGCGTTTCGCGACGTCCGTACCGCGGTCGCCGCCGTCGGGCGCGACCGGCGCATCGTTCGGTTCGCCGCGGACTTCGAGGAGCTTGGCGGGATGGGAGCGGCGAACGTGCTCTGGATCCGATGCCGCCCGGCCGTTGTCGGCCAGTACCTGCCGCCCGCGGGCATCGACCTCGTCCTCGGTGCGCCGACTCCATCGGCGAGCGTCGACGAGCTGAGCTTCGAGTACCTCGCCACCGCCTGGCTGCTCGGCCGCGAGGCCGCCGAGACGCTCCGCCTGGAACCCCTCTTCGGTGCCGGCGGGCAGGCGGACACCGCCGAGGCCACCGCGCTGCGCCACGCGGTGGTGTCGGCCGCCTCGGCCCTCAAGCCCGACGGCTGGTTCTCGCTCCTGATCGAGAGCGACGAGGTGGAGCGGGTGCTGGCGGCAGCCGTTGCCGGCGCCGCCGCAGGGCTCGACCTCGTCGACGTGATCCACCGCGAGTCGCGGCGCAGCGGCGACGCGGTGACGCTCCACTTCCGCAAGCCGTCAGGCGAGGACCGGCTGCGCCACGCTGTGCAGGGCGGGCCGCTGAAGCTTGGCGCGGAAGAGGGGCAGCTCACCTATCCGGAGCTCGCCGAGGGGATCGAGCGGGCGGCGGTTGGCCTGCTCCGCGACCGGGGCGAGCCGGCCGGCCTGCTGCGCATCGTGTGCGCGGTGCTCGTCGAGCTGGCGGGCAGCGGACTTCTGCAGCGGATCACCCAGCACCGGGAGGCCGACCCGGCCGACGAGCGACTCGAGCGCAACGCGTGGGCGCTGCTGGCGACCCTGCTCCGCGAGGAGCTGTCGCGCGAGGATCACCACAGCCTGGTGCGCATGGCCGATGGCAATCATTCGCTCTGGTGGCTGCGCGAGCCGGAGCTCGCGGAGTCGCCGCTCGCCGACCGGGTCGAGTGGGCGACCTATTCGATTCTGTCCACCGCCGGCCGGCTCGACGAGAAGGGCTTCGTGGAGCGCATCTATCGGCTCTTTCCCGGGTTACAGGCCCCCGACGAGGAGCTGGTGCTCGCGTGCCTCTCGGCGTACGCCAGCATCGGCGAACGTGGCTCGCTCGGGACCGAGGACGATCTGCCGCAGCGCATCGACGACCATGGCCGGATCGTCGGGCAGCTGACCGACTACGGGCATCGGCTGGGCCTTCGGGTCTGGATCAGCAAGCGGGAGCAGGAGCGGCGCACCGATGCCGGCAGCCTGGGCGACCGGCTGCGCGACGACGAGCGGCGCGCCTACCTGCCGCTCATCATCCGGGCGCCCGCCGAGCTGCTCGGCCAGGTGGATGCGATCTGGTACGTGCGTGGCAAGCTCGTCTTCCTGTTCGAGGTCGAGTGGACCGCGATGCTGGGCGAGGCGGTTCTGCGCCGTGGGCGCGGCATCCCCATAGGAGAGCAGCAGGCGCGCTTCATCGTCTTTCCAGGCCAACGGACCGAGCTGGTCCGCCTCAAGCTGGCGCGCTCACCCTGGCTGCGCGACGAGGTCGAGCGTCAGAACTGGCACTTCCTCAAGTGGGAGCATTTCGACACGCTCGTCGGCCGCGACGGGGCGAGCCTCGACTGGCTCCAGCCGGTCCTGGGGCTCGATCCCCTCATCGAGCGGGGCGGCGAGCAGCTGACCATGTTTGGGGAGTGATCGCTTGCCCGCCGAGCGGGCGGGGACGTAGACTCCGCGGCGGGAGTGCCGTGGTTCCCCCCTGCGGCACTCCCACCCTCACTTCACCCCGGTCGCCGCGGCCCTCGGCGCCCCATCATCCGGCGGACCACGGTCATCACCTCGCCGACGTACGGCTCCGCCTGGCCGGTCTCGACCGCGTGCGCCAGGCAGCCGTCGATATGATCCTCGAGCAGGAGCAGCGCCACCCCATCCGCGGCTGCGCTGAGGGCCTCCACCTGCTGGAGGACGTCGAGGCAGTACGCCTCGTCGCCGACCAGGCGCTGGATGCCCCGCGCCTGTCCCTCGATCCGGCGCAGCCGGTTGAGGAGCTCGCCGCGGTCCTTGGTGTACGAATGGCGGAAGTGGGCTGTATCGGTCGTCATACTCGGGGGCAGTATGGCGAGGCGCTCCGCCGGGAGCAACCGCCGATCGCGCTACGATGCGCACATGCCACTCGACCGACATGAGCTGATCGCGCCCCTCGAGCGCGCGCTCGTCGTCATCAGCCATCCCGACGACGCGGAGTTCGGCGCCGCCGCCACCATCGCCGCCCTCACCGCCGGGGGGACCAGGGTCGACTACGTGGTGACCACCGACGGTGGCAAGGGGACCGAGGACCCCGACGTTCCGCCGGAGGCGCTGGCGGCGACGCGCATCGCCGAGCAGCGCGCGGCGGCCGACGTGCTGGGCGTGACCGAGATCGTGCACCTGGGCTACCCCGACGGCTACCTCACGCCGAGCCTTGACCTGCGCCGTGACGTGACCCGCCAGATCCGCCGCTTCCGCCCCGACCTGGTGATCACCCAGAACCCGCAGCGCCGTCTCGATCACAACCCGTTCATCGGCCATCCCGATCATCTCGCCACCGGTGAGGCGACCCTCGCATCCGTCTACCCCGCTGCCCGCGACCGGCTGAACTTCCCCGAGCTCGCCCGCGACGAGGGTCTCGAGCCGTGGAAGGTGCGGCAGGTCCTGCTCACCGGCGTCGAGGAGCCAAACCTGTGGGTCGACGTCGCCGAGACCTTCGACACCGGCCTGCGGGCGCTCCTCTGTCACGCCAGCCAGATCGGCGACCGGGAGGTGGAGGAGCGGATGCGGGAGCGAGCGCAGAAGACGGGCGAGCCGCAGGGGATCGGGTTGGCGCAGGCCTTCCTCTCGATCCTGCTCGAATAATGCGCCGCGGCGGACCCTGGGGCGGCGGACCCGACCCCGATCTGACACGCAGGCCGGGGAGCGATCGGCGCACGGTAAGCCGGATCGCCGCCTTCTTCCAGCCATACCGAAACAGGCTGGCGATCATCGGCGTCGCGATCCTGGTCTCGGTCAGCATCGGCGTCGTCAACCCGATCCTGCTGAAGCTGATCATCGACAACCTGCTCGGGCCAAAGGACCTGGGCCTCCTCTACCTGCAGTGCGGGCTGATGATCGTGCTGCCGATCGTGACCAGCCTGATCGGCGTCGGCCAGTCGTACCTTTCCAACGTAGTCGGCCAGAACGTGATGAACGACCTGCGGCTGGCGCTCTACCGGCACCTGCAGTGGATGCCGCTCCGCTTCTTCACCGAGACGCGGACCGGCGAGATCCAGAGCCGGGTGGGAAACGACGTGAACGGCGTGCAATCGGTGGTGACCGACACGGCGGCGTCGCTCCTCTCCAACTTCGCCACCGTCGCGACCACGGTGATCGCGATGCTGATCATCGACTGGCGCCTGACCGCCCTGAGCCTCGGCATGCTGCCCGTCTTCGCCTACATCACCTACCGGGTCGGCAAGGTGCGACGCCAGGTCTCGACGCTGACTCAGCAGTCGCTGGCCGAGGTGAGCGCGATCACCGAAGAGTCGCTCTCGGTCTCCGGCATCCTGCTCAGCAAGACCTTCGGCCAGCAGGAGGCATCGATCGAGAAGTTCCGGCGCGAGTCACGCAGGCTCGGCGACCTGCAGGTGCGCCAGCAGATGATCGGCCGCTGGTTCTTCGCGCTGATCGGGACCTTCTTCTCGATCAGCCCGGCCCTCGTCTACCTCGTCGCCGGGACGCTGATCATCGGTGGCGACACGAACATCAGCATCGGCACCATCGTGGCCTTCACCACCCTCCAGTCGCGCCTCTTCTTCCCGATGGGCCAGCTGCTGAACGTGCAGGTCGAGATCCAGGGCGCGCTGGCCCTCTTCGACCGCATCTTCGAGTAT
>JBDUDC010000182.1:0-3122 GCA_040003165.1 Chloroflexota bacterium | reverse complement strand
AGCTGATCCGCAACGGGATCTTCGCGACCATCAACCAGTCGATCGACTTCGATACTGCCGCGCTTGTGGCGGGCGAACTCGGGTTCGAGACCGCCGAGCTGGGTGCCGCCGACCGGGCCGCCGCCGCCGAGGCGGGGGAGCAGGGCCTGGTTGCGCCCGGTGCCGGGGAGGGCGAGGGCAAGCCGGTCCTGTGGGACGAGGAGCGTCCCGAGGACCTGGTCACCAGGGCGCCGATCGTCACGATCATGGGCCACGTCGACCACGGCAAGACGAGCCTGCTCGACGCGCTGCGCGATACGCGAGTGGCAGCCGGTGAGCGCGGCGGGATCACCCAGCACATCGGTGCCAGCGAGGTGATCCACAACGACAAGCGGATCGTATTCCTGGACACGCCCGGCCACGAGGCCTTCACCGCCATGCGCGCGCGCGGCGCCCAGGTCACCGACATCGCGATCATCGTGGTGGCCGCCGACGACGGGGTGATGCCCCAGACGAAGGAGGCGATCGACCACGTCCGCGCCGCGCGGGTGCCGATGATCGTCGCCATCAACAAGATCGACAAGGCCGACGCCAACCCGGACCGCGTCAAGCAGGAGCTGGCCGACAACAACGTCCTGATCGAGGAGTACGGCGGCGACGTGATCGCCGTGCCGGTCAGCGCCAAGGAGAAGACCGGGCTCGACGCGCTGATGGAGATGGTGCTGCTGGTCGCCGACCTCCAGGATCTGAAGGCAGATCCGAAGCGTGACGCGATTGGCACCATCGTGGAGTCGAAGGTCGAGAAGGGCCGCGGCAACGTGGCGACGGTGCTCGTCCAGACCGGAACGCTGCGGGTCGGGGATATCGTCACTGTCGGTCGCACGTCGGGGCGCGTCCGCGCGCTGCAGAACGCGGCCGGCAAGCGCGTGAAGAGCGCGGAGCCCGCGACCGCGGTCGAGATCATCGGGCTCGCCGCCCTGCCGGAAGCGGGCGACATCCTGCGCGTGGTCGCCGACGAGAAGACGGCGCGCGACACGGCGGAGGCGGCCGAGCGGGCGGCATCGGACGGCGAGACGAAGAGCGCCTTCACGCTCGAGGACATCAGCGCCCAGATCCAGGCCAGCGAGGTCAAGGAGCTGCGGGTCGTGCTGAAGACCGACGTCCAGGGCTCGCTGGGCGCGATCCGCCACTCGCTCGAGCGGCTCAATACCGCGGAGGTGCGGATCAACATCATTCGCGAGGGCGCCGGCGACATCAACGAGTCGGACGTTCTGCTGGCGACCGCGTCGGACGCGGTAGTGATCGGCTTCAACACGAAGCTCGACCCGGGAGCGCAGCGATCGGTCGAGGCGACCGGCGTCGACGTCCGGCTGTACGACGTGATCTACAAGCTGATCGACGACATCGGCCAGGCGGTCACCGGCATGCTCACGCCGAAGCTGGTGGAGCAGGTCGAGGGCCATGCCGAGGTCCGGATGGTGATCAAGGCGGGCAAGGCCGGCCTGGTCGCCGGCTCGTACGTGGTCGACGGGCGGATTGTCCGCAACGGGCAGGCGCGCCTGCTGCGCGCGGGCCAGCTGCTGGCCGATACCCGCATCGTCTCGCTGCGACGCTTCAAGGACGACGTGCGCGAGGTTGCCGCCGGTTTCGAATGCGGGATCGGGCTCGACGGCTCGCTCGAGATTGCCGAGGGCGACGTGGTCGAGTGCTACCAGATGGTGGCCGAGCAACCGGCCTGACGGTGAGCCAGCGAACCGATCGCCTCGACAGCCAGATCCGCCAGGAGCTGATGGATCTGCTGCAACGCGAGATGAAGGATCCGCGGGTCGGCTTCGTGACGATCACGCGGGTCGAGACGGCGCGGGACCTCGGCTCCGCCCGGGTCTGGGTCAGCATCCTGGGCAGCGAGGAGGAGCGCGAGCGCTCGATGGCGGCGCTCGGAGTGGCGACCCCGTGGCTGCGACGACGCCTGGCCGAACGGCTGACCCTGCGCAGCGTGCCGCAGCTCAGCCTGCGCCGCGACGACTCGATCGAGGCGGGGGACCGCGTGCTGCGCCTCCTCAAGGAGATCGAGCAGCCCGATAGCGGCGACGAGCACCCGAGGGCGGACGGCGGGTGAGCGCCGCCGACGTGGTCGCCGCCATCCTTGGAGCGCGGCGCATCACCGCCATCTGTCACGAAAATCCCGACGCCGATACCCTGGGGGCGGCGATCGCCATCCGGATCATCGCCGAGCGGCTGGGCAAGCCGGGCGAGGCGGTCTCCGGCGATCCGCCGCCTCCCGTGCTGAGCTTCATGCCGCGTATCGGCGAGGTGCGGCGGCGGCCGACGCTCGAGCCGGACGTGGCGGTGGTGGTGGACAGCGGCGACCTGGCGAGGATCGGCTCGGTGGCGACCGAGTGCGCGGACTGGCTCGCGCAGGCGACGATCGTCAACATCGATCATCACATCAGCAACCCCGGCTACGGAGCCGCCCAGCTGATCGATCCCGAGGCTGCGGCGACCTGTGAGGTGATCGCCACGCTGCTGCCGGAGCTCGGAGTCGAGCTCGACGCGGAGCTCGCGACCGTCCTGATGGCCGGGATCGTGACCGACACCCACACCTTCGGCCACCCGAATGCGACGCCCCGCACCCTGCGCGTGTCGGCCGACCTGGTCGCGGCGGGGGCCCCGCTGTCGGCGATCAACCGCGCCGTCTACGTCGACAAGCCGTACAGCACGCTGGTCCTGTGGGGCCTGATGCTGACCACCATCGCGCAGCAGCACGAGGGTCGGATCGTCCACGCCTCGATGCGGCTTGCGATGATCGCGCAGGCCGGAGCGGATGCGAGCGCCTCCGAGGGCTTCATCGACCTGCTGGCGTCGAGCAGGCTTGCCGACATCACGCTCCTCTTCAAGGAGGCGGACGCGACGACCACGAAGGTGAGCGTGCGCACGACCGACCGGGCCGATGCGGTGGCGATCACCTCGGCGTTCGGCGGGGGAGGCCATGCGCGTGCCGCGGGCTGCACTGTCAACCTGCCGCTCGACGACGCACGCGCCCCCGTCCTGGCTGAGTGCGAGCGTGAGCTCCTTCGCGCCGATGCTCGGGGTCGTTAACCTCGACAAGCCGGTCGGGCCGACCTCGCACGACATGGTCGGCC
>JBDUDC010000181.1:0-3139 GCA_040003165.1 Chloroflexota bacterium | reverse complement strand
TCACCACGCTGCAGCGCCGAGTGGCGAAATAGTCGAGGATCAGCATGCCGCCCCGGGCGCGGGTGGCGAGCTCGGGTCGCAGCCCTGGCTCCACGCCGATGCTGATCTCCGAGCGGGGGACCACTCGATTGTGCCGGACGTCCATGGGACCCATAGCATCCCACACCGGCCGGAATCGCCGAGCGCAGAGTACCGGCGTGCTCAGGCCACTGGGCTGGACCCGGGGCTGCCCGCGATCGGCACGTACAGCTAGTCGTACCTCATCCCGATGTCGGACGCCGAGGTGCGCCCCATCGTGGAGACCCTGCGCGGCTATCCCCTACGAGCGCATCTGACGGCCTCGCCGGGGCGCGTCACGACCACTGACGAGCCCGCCGCGCTGCAGCGCTCGGAACGGTACGTGGCCCACCGCTGAGGACCGCGAGGTCAGCGAACACCCGTCGTCGGAGCTCGCTCGCTGTGCTGAAACCGTATCTGAACCTTATGCGGAGCCGTCCCGCCTGTCCGGTGTGTCGAGCCGAGAATCTTGCCTGGTCAAGCGCAACGGCCCCTAAACCGGCAGCGGTCTCCCGGCTGAAGGGCACTCCTGCGTCCTTCATCGGGCCGTCATCTGCCAGTCATACTGTCTCGCCGACATGGCCACCCTGCTCGTCGTCGATGACGACCCGAAGATCCGTGACCTCCTGCGCCTGTACGTCGAGCGCGAGGGGCACCGCGCCGTCTTCGCCGCGGATGGGATCCAGGCGCTCGCTGTCGCGCGCCAGCAACGGCCCGCCCTCGTGCTTTTGGATGTCATGCTGCCCGGCCTGGACGGGCTCGAGGTATGCCGCCAGCTGCGCGACGAGAGTGATGTCCCGATCCTGCTCCTGACGGCCCGTAGCGGCGACTCGGACAAGGTCGTCGGCCTCGATCTTGGCGCCGACGACTACGTCGTGAAGCCGTTCAGCCCGCGCGAGCTGATGGCACGCATCCGGGTCCAGCTGCGCCGCCACGGCGCGGCCGCGGACGATCAGCCGATCCTTGCCTCGGAGGGGCTGGTCCTCGACCCGAACGCGGTCGCGGTGAAGCTCAATGGGCGACCGATCGAGACCACGTCGTTCGAGTTCCGCCTTCTGCACGCGCTCATGCGACGTCCGGGCCGCGTCTTCTCGCGCGATGAGCTGATCAACGCGATCCATGGCGATGACGATCCCGGGATCATCGACCGCACGATCGACGTCCACCTCGGCCGCCTGCGCCGCAAGCTGGGCGACGACGCCACCGCGCCAAGCTTCATCGCGACGGTACGCTTGGTTGGCTACAAGTTCGTCGGTGCAGTCGAGAGACGAACGCAGGAGGTCTGACCGATGACGTCGCTCCGTGCGCGGCTGATTGCGCTGTTCGTGCTCCTTTCTCTGCTGGTGGCGGGGGTGATTGTCTTCGCCGTGCTGCAGTTCAGCGCGGAGCAGGTGATGCACCTCATCATGCAGGGCGCCCACACCCCTGAGCAGGCGCAGGCCATGTTCGACCAGTACGTGGTTCGCGTGCTGCTGATCGGTGCCGCCGCCGGCATCCTGCTCGGCAGCCTGGCGGCCTGGTGGCTGGTGCGACGCCTGATGCGGCCGCTCGAGCAGCTGACTGATGCGTCGCGCTCGATCGCGGTGGGCGACCTGGCGGCCCGCGTGAACGAGCCACCCGATCCCGAGCTGCGCCGTCTGGCCCAGTCGTTCAACCGCATGGCGGCCACCCTCCAGCGTGCAGAGGAGCTGCGGCGAGCCCTGGTCGAGGACGTGGCGCACGAGCTGCGCACTCCGCTGACCAGTCTGCGCGGCTATACGGAGGCATTGGCCGACGGTGTCGTCGAGCCGACGCCACAGATGCTGCGCACTGTGCACGAGGAGATCGAGCGGCTGACGCGGCTGGTCGAGGAGCTCGACCAGCTGGCACGCGGCGAACCAGGCGAGCAGTCGGTGGTGCGCGCCGAGGTCGATCTGGCGGCAATCGTTCGGCAGAGGCTCGAGCTTGTCTCCCCCGAGCTGGCACATCGCCGAATCGACGTCCGCGTCGAGGATGCCGAGGCGCTGCCGGCTCTGCGGGCTGATGCTGATGCCATTGGCCAGGTGGTCACCAACCTGGTGCAGAACGCGGAGCGCTACACCGAGGACGGAGGCACGATCACCGTTCGGCTGGGCGCCCATGGCAAGCGGCTGCGCTGCGCCATCGAGAACAGCGGCAGCGAGATCCCGCTCGACCAGCTACCACTCATCTGGGAACGACTGCACCGCGTCGACCGCTCGCGTACCCGCGCCAGTGGTGGCGCTGGCATCGGTCTGGCGATCGTGCGCCAGATCGTTGAGGCCCACGGTGGAAGCGTTGGTGCCTCCTCGCGCGATGGCAGGACTGAGGTCTGGTTCAGCCTCCCCATCGCGGCCGGCGGGTAATCGTTCAAGAGTCATGCGAGCGACACAACCCCGTCATCCCGGTGTCGCACGCGCTCGCCACGGTGTGCGGGACGGCCGGAAACGCCGGCCCTGGAACCTGGAGGAACGAGATGCGACGAGCCCTTCTCACGCTCCCGCTCATCGCCGCACTCAGCCTGATCGCTGCCGCCCCTGTCGGCGCCCGTTCGTTCGGGACGGTCTACGCCGAGGGCGCCGCCTACCGCACCTTCGCCACCCCGGCCCGCGTCGATCCGGGCACCGGCACCGACCCGATCATCGCTTTCAGCAACTTCGACCAGGGAGGCGTCGCGAAGTACGCCCCCGGGCCGGGCTCACACGGCGGGCGGTGGCAGGTCTGGGTGGCGACCTGGGCGGACGCAGGCCACGCCTATCTGCTGACCGACTTCGACGACGTCATGGCACTGGTGGGAGGCGGCGAGATCACGCTGCAACGCATGCCCGCCGCGGACTTCCGCTGCCCGATCCTGCCCAACGCCTGACCAATCCCGCAACATGGACGTCGCCGGCCCTCTTGACCGGCGACGTCATCCGTTTCGGCTGTGGACGCGGGAGTTGCGCATTCGCGCGACCAGTGAGGAAGTCGGCAACCGACCGTCAGCTGATCCTCAGGTCGAGGCGAGGACTTCGTCCGAGCGATCGCCGGCCGCATTGCCGACCGCCACGGCCGCCAGGCAGACCAGCGCCATCACGACCAGGAT
>JBDUDC010000180.1:0-3151 GCA_040003165.1 Chloroflexota bacterium | reverse complement strand
GAGGCGCTCGACTTCTACGTCAACAAGCTCGGGCTCGAGAAGGGCAACGACGTCCGCCAGGGGGACTACCGCTGGCTGACGGTTCGCGTCCCCGGCGAGCCGGGCACCGAGATCAACTTGGAGGAGCCAGGCCCGCCGCTGCACGACGAAGCCACCGCGGCGCAGCTCCGCGAGCTCATCACCAAGGGCGCACTGGGCGGTCTCGTGTTCGTCACCGACGATGCACGGGGCCTGTATGAGACCCTCAAGGCGCGCGGCGTCACCGACTTCACCCAGGAGCCCACTGACCACTTCTACGGCACCGACATGGGCGTCCGCGATCCGTTCGGCAACGCGATCCGGATCCTCCAGCAGGGAAAGGTCCCGCAGGTGGCCACAGCCTGACCCAATCTGGCACAGCGCATGGAGCGCTCGCTCGAGAACCTCGCCTTGCGGGCGACGGTCGGACCGCTCGACGGCTCAGCCGTCCCCATCCATGCCAGGCCCGGCGGCGCGACTCACTCAAGGCATCCGGTAGTGAAGCAGCAGGCTGCCACTCGGCGTCGGTGTCGCGCTCAGCAACTCAAGCCGTCGGACATCGTCGGCGCTCGCGAACAGACGGCGCCCGGTGAATCCAAACGCGGGACCGACGACCAGCTGCAGTTCGTCGACGAGGTTCGCCGCGAGGAGCGACTGTGCCAGCTCTATGCTCCCGTGAACGCCGATATCGCCGCCCGGTCCGGCCTTCAGATGGGGCACCAGATCCACGAGCGGCCCACCAACCGCCTCGGAGTTGTGCCACTCTTTCGAGAGCGGTGTCGATGTCACGACTTGCTTCTTGACGGTGTTGATGAATTCAGCAAACGGCTGGTCCTCGATGGTCGGCCAGAACTGCGACCATTCGTCGTACATGTGGCGGCCCAGCAGTACTGCGTCCTGCGTGCCGATGACACTCCTTTCGTTTTCCTCCATCACGGCGTCGAACTCGGGTGCTAGGCCGGGCTGGCCTGGTCTGAAGTACTGCTCGGGGTTATCGACGGCACCATCGAGCGACATCAGTGTGTAGAGCACGAGCTTGCGCACGCTGGTCTCCTGAATCGTGGAATTCTCTGCGCCCGTTCGGACTCGGCCAAGTCGGCGAAGTCATGCCCAATGACCGTCTGCCCCTCATCCGGTCGGGGACCGAGCCGTCCGGACCAGGTTGATCCTGCTGAAGCAGGATCCCTCGGCCGGGAAGATGACAGGTTCCGCGCCGGCGAGCGACTACTGTGAGCGGCATGAGTGAGCAGGGGTGGCGCGAGTTCCTTTCGGCCGGAGGAATCGAGGACTGGGTGATCCTCCACGGCGGTCCGACGGCCATGTTCAGAGTGGGAAGCCTCCAGGAGGCGGCGCGGCTGGCGATGGCAGTCGCTCAGGTGCCGGGCCTCGAGTCACGGACGCTGCTGACGGCCGCCTCCGACCGCCTCACCGTGAAGCTCACCCGCGAGATGTGGGGCACCGAGGCGCGGCACGTCGAGGTCGCCCGGGCCATCTCGGCCGTGGCGCGCGAGCACGGTGCCATCGCGGATCGGGGCGCCGTCCAAGAGGTCCAACTGGCGGTCGCCGCCAAGCCCGACGCGATCGATCTGGGCTTCTGGCGCGCCGTCCTGGGCTACGCACCCTTGCACGACGACAACGGGATCGACCCCGCGGCCAGGACTCCACGGTCTGGATGCAGGACCTCGATCCGAACAAGCCGCTGCGCCACGCCATGCACGTCGACGTCTCGGTCGCGCGCGACCATGCGCAGGCGCGGATGGAGGCGGCCGTGGCCGCCGGCGGGCGGGTCGTGGACGATTCGAGCGCACCTGGCGCTTGGATCCTCGCCGATCGCTCGGGCAACAAGGTCTGCATCGCAGCCTGGCCCGATGGCGCAGGGCAGTCCGCCTCGGACGAGACCGTCTGACGCCGCTTGCGCGACGCCGTCGAACTATTTGCCGTGAAGGACATGCGGAACCCGAAACCCTAGGGTCGCGAACGCCGCGCGAGGCTCCGTCTCCCCACCGACGCGCAAGACAACCCGTAGCCGCCTCGGCTGTCTGGCTAGGATTGGATCGGTGACCCAGCGAGCCCCTGACCCGAGCCCCGACGGCGACTTCGTCCACCTCCACGTCCATTCGGAGTTCAGCCTGCTCGACGGGCTGAGCCGCATCGGCGAGATGACACAGCGGGTCGCCGAGCAGGGCATGCCGGCGCTGGCACTCACTGACCACGGGAGCATGTACGGCGTCATCCCGTTCTACGCCGCCGCCAAGAAGGCCGGGATCAAGCCGATCATCGGGATCGAGGCCTACGTCGCGCCACGCGGCATGACTGACCGCGAGGGCAAAACCGACGCGGACTACCACCACATGATCCTGCTGGCCAAGGACGACATCGGGTATCGGAACCTGTTGGCCCTGACGACCGCCGCGCACCTAGACGGCTACTACTACAAGCCGCGGATCGACAAGGAGCTGCTGGCGAAGCACGCCCAAGGCCTCATCGGTACGTCCGCCTGCCTGGGTGGCGAAGTCCTGAAACGGCTGGGCCAGGGCGACGAAGCCGGCGCTGCCAGAGCCGCCGATGAGTATCGGTCCATTCTGGGCGAGGGGAATTTCTTCATCGAGGTGCAGGAGCACGGGATCGACGACCAGAAGCGGCTCCATCCGCAGCTCGTCGAGCTGGCGAAGCGCAACCGCATCCCGCTGGTCGCCACCAACGACACGCACTACACCTCGCCGGACCAGTACGAGGCGCACGACCTTCTGGTCTGTATCCAGACCGCGTCGAACCTCGACACGCCCGGGCGGATGCGCTTCGAAAACAACGAGTTCTACCTGAAGCCCGCCGCCGACATGCGCCGCCTCTTCCGCGGCGAGCTGCCCGAGGCGATGGACAACACGCTCCTGATCGCGGAGCAGTGCAACGTGAACTTGGACTTCTCTGGCCTGCGGCTGCCTCACTTCGAGGTGCCCGACGGCGAAACCGAGGGCTCGTGGCTGCGCACGGCGTGCGAGCGCGGCTTGCTGGCCCGTTACCAGGCGGTTAACGATGAGATCCGCCACCGGCTCGACTACGAGCTGGGAATCATCGACCGAATGGGGTATTCGGCCTACTTCCTGATCGTGGCCGACTTCATCCGCTTCGCCCG
>JBDUDC010000048.1:0-10646 GCA_040003165.1 Chloroflexota bacterium | reverse complement strand
TCGCGTTGAGGTCCGCGCGCTGCACGTTCTCGATCAGCGCCAGCTGCAGCAGATCGTCATCCGCCGAGTCGCGAATGACGGCGGGAATGTGGGAGAGGCCGGCGGTCCGCGCCGCACGCAACCTTCGCTCGCCCGCGATCAGCTCGTACGCCCCGTCGGGCGTTGCGCGCACCACGATCGGCTGCAGGACGCCGTGAAGGCCGATCGAGGCGGCCAGCTCCGCGAGCTGCTCCTCGTCGAAGTGGGCACGTGGCTGGTCATGGTTGCGCGATATGCGGTCGACGGGAAGCTCCTGGATGCCGGCCGCATCGCTGGCTCGGGGGATGAGCGCGTCGAGCCCACGCCCGAGGCCGAAGACCTTCGTGCCGCTGCGCGCCTCGCTAGCCACGGGCCGTCACCTCGGCGGCAAGCTCGCGATACGCAGTCGCGCCCCTGGAGCTGGGGTCGTACAGCGAGATCGGCAGGCCATGGCTGGGCGCCTCGGAGAGGCGCACGCTGCGTGGCACGATCGTGTCGAAGACGCTGCCATGCATGTGACGCCGCACCTCGGCCGCGACTTGAGCGGAAAGGTTGGTGCGCGCGTCATACATCGTCAGCAGGACGCCCTCGATCTCGAGTCGCGGATTCAGGGCCTCGCGTACGCGGCGGATGGTATTCACTAGCTGGCTCAGGCCCTCCAGGGCGTAGTACTCGGTCTGTATCGGGATAAGGACCCCGTCGGCCGCAGTCAGCGCGTTGACTGTCAGAAGCCCGAGCGACGGTGGGCAGTCAATCAGGACCCGGTCGTAGCGCCCGTTGAGCTCGCTCAGGCTCGCCGCGAGTCGTCGCTCCCGGGCCACGACGGCGACGAGCTCGACTTCAGCCCCCGACAGCTCCGGTGCTGAGGGAACGAGGTCGAGGCCATCGGTGGCAGTCCCGATGACGAGGTCTCCGATTGGGGCCCGCTCGACGATCGCTTGGTAGATCGAGCGGGTGGCCCCCTGTCGATCGACGCCCAGTCCGCTCGTCGCGTTGCCCTGGGGATCAAGGTCGATAACAAGGGTCGAGGTCCCGGAGAGAGCGAGAAACGCTGCGAGGTTGATGACCGTGGTGGTCTTCCCGACCCCGCCCTTCTGGTTCGTACAGGCTGTAACCCTGACCACGCACACTCCGCTGCGATTCGCCGTTGGGGCCTCCATATTCTAGCAGTTTGGGGCTGTATCGGCGGCTTACAGCGCGCTTATTGGGGCAGGCAACCGAGCGGTCGTTTCACGTGATACCTTACGGTGAAACAGCGGTGGCGGGAGACGTAGTTTCACGTGGATCCTTACGGTGAAACAAGCCCTGACGGCCCGGGAGAGCTGGAGATCGGAATCCTGGTAGGCATCCTGGTGGGCGAGGGCCACTTCGGGGGCGATGGCCGCCAGCCCCAGGTGACCCTACGAATGCACGTCGACCATGAGTCCCTCTTCCGATGGCTGATGGACACATTTCCGGGCGGCCGGCTGTACGGTCCGTACAACCACTCCGGCCGGCGCTACTTCCAGTGGATGGCACGCGGCGCGTACCTCCGCAGCGTGATCGTTCCGCTGCTCGATGTTCGGCTGCGACCGGCCATCGACGCGCGAACCTGGGACCGCTATCAGCAGATGAAAGAGCGCTATCGGCTCTGACTGGTTCGCTCGGTGCCCGCCACGACGGCGCTCCTATACTCGCTGGCGGCAGCCTTTCGAGCCGAACCAGGGGAGCCCGAGATCACCTATCCCAGCGTCCTCCTCGCCGTCATCGTCGGGATCCTGCACGCCGCACTCTCGCCCTCGATCGAGATCGCCGGCGTGAAGCCGAACCTCGTGGAGGTCGCCGTGGTCCTGGTGACCGTCAGCTTTGGCTTCCTGCCGGGCATCGTCTGGGCGTTCGTCGCGGGCACGATCGCCAATCTTCTGGTGCCTGAGCCGCTCGGGCTCATCCCGCTCACCCTCCTCGCCGCTGCGGCCGCGGTCGCTGGAGGTCAGCGCGTCTTCGGCCGGCTGCCGTGGATCTATCCGGTGATCGCCGTCTTCGCGGCGAGCGTCGGGGTCGACGTCGCAACGCTCCTCATCCTGCGGCTCGTTGGCGAGCCGCTCGGGCCCGGTCTGCCGATGCAACTGATCCTCCAGGCCGCCCTTCTCAACGCCGCGATCGGTGCGCTGCTGCTCTACCCGACCCGGATCCTCGCAGAGCGGTTCGCGCCGGAGGAGAAGGCCGCCTGGTGACCCGATGGCAGATCTGAACGAGGGGCGCCAGGACCTCCCACGCTCGCGCTCGCGCTTCATCGCGTTTGGGATCGCCGCCGCAGTCCTCCTGACGACACTCGGCGGCAGGCTCTTCCAGGTCCAGATCCTCAATGGGTCCTTTTACGCCGAGCGCGCGGCCGCCGCGCGAACGGTGCAGGTCCCGATTCCAGCCTCACGCGGTCTCGTCTTCGATCGAGCCGGGCGCGCGCTGGTGGTGAATACCCCGTCGTGGGCGATCAAGGTTCGCCCCGCGGACCTGCCCGCGACGAAGCGGAGCGCGGTGCTCGGCCGGGTGGCCGAGCTGATCGGCGACTCGGCCGCCGAGCTCGCGGCGCGATTGGGAGCATTTCGGGGCTCGCCCTTCGACCTGGTCCCGATTGCCCATGGCGTCAGCCGGGCCGCTGCCCTCCTTATCAGCGAAGAGCATGAGCGGCTGCCCGGCGTGGTGGTCGAGGTGGAGCCGATTCGCGAGTACCTCAACGAGACGGGCAAGGTCGGCGGCTCGCTGCTCGCCCATGTGCTCGGCTACACGGGCCCGGTCTCGGCCGCGCAGCTCTCCGAGCTGCAGCCCCGCGGCTACCTGCACGACGACGTGATCGGCACCGATGGAATCGAGCGCGCCTTCGAGACGGAGCTGCGTGGCACGTACGGCTCCGAGCTGGTGGAGCGGGACGCCAGCGGGCGTCAGCTGAAGGTTCTCGAGACCACCACGCGGCCGCAGGCGGGCAAGAACCTCCAGCTCACGATCGACGCGGATGTGCAGCGCATGGCGACCGACGCGCTCACCTGGGGGATGAAGGCGGCGGGCGTGAGCCAGGGCGTCACGATCGTGATGAACCCGCAGACGGGCGAGATCCTGGCCATGGTCTCGCTGCCGACGTACGACAACAACAAGTTCGCACGCGGCATCAGCACGAAGGACTTCGCCGCCTATCTAAAGAACCCCGACAAGCCCCTCCGCAACCACGCCATCGCGGATATCTATCCGCCCGGATCCACCTACAAGCTCGTGACGGCGCTATCCGCGCTGGAGGAGGGGGTGACCGATTCGACGCGACTCTGGCCGACCTACGGCTGCTACCAGATCCCCGACGCCCCCGCTGGCGACTGCTTGGCGGACTGGAACAAGGCCGGGTTTGGGCCGGTCAACCTGGTCCAGGCCTTCGCGCTGAGCTCGGACACCTTCTTCTACCAGATGGCGATCAAGGTGGGCATCGACCCGCTCGCGGCCTGGGCAAACCGGCTCGGGTTCGGCAAGCCGAGCGGAATCCGGCTGCCGGGTGAGGCGGCCGGAACCGTCGCCAGCACGCGCTGGGCGCAGGCGCAGGGCCGTACCGGCGTCTTCACCGGCGAGGTCGCGCAGGCGGGCATTGGTCAGAACGTGATCGCGGTGACCCCGCTGCAGCTGCTCAACGCCTACGCCGCGCTCGCGAACGGCGGGACGCTGATGCGGCCGATGATCGTGCGTGGCGAGACCGATCGCGCCGGTAGGCTGACCAAGCCGTACGCACCAGAGCCCCTGGCCAAGGTCGCTGCACGACCCGAGAATCTGCGCACGCTGCGGATCGCCGCGCGCGAGGTGATCACCTCGGGCCATGCGTACAACATCTCCGAGCTCAAGCTGCCCGGCACGCTGGCGGGGAAGACAGGCACCGCCGAGTTCGGCCAGCCGAAGGCCGACGGCAGCCTGCCGTTCCACTCCTGGTTCGTCGCCTACCTGCCGTCGAGCCCCGGCGCATCGGACGCCAAGCTCGCCGTCATCACCTTCAGCTACGCCGCGCTGGTGCCCGGCAACGTGTCTGCCGAGGTGGTGAAGTACTTCCTGCAGAAGTACTTCAGGCTCAGGCAGGACCTGAGGCTCGACCCGAGGAACTTCAGCCTGGTGGCGGCTAACTGATGGGAGCTGCATCGGCGACCCTCGTCGACAACGTGCGAGAGCGCGCGTGGCGCACCTTCGACCTGCAGCTTTTCCTGTACATGGTGCTGCTGATCGGCTTCGGGGTCGTACTGGGCTACTCCGCCGGCTACGGCACCACGGCTGCCGCGGGACTCTCCCAGACAGTCAAGACCCTGATCTGGGCCGGCATCGGCCTGACGCTCTTCTTCGTGGTCTCGAGCATCGACTACCACTGGCTCGACACGTTCACGGTGCCGATCTACGTCGCGGTGCTTGGGCTCTTGACGCTCACGATGTTCATCGGGACGCGGCTCTTTGGTGCGCAGATGTCGGTCACCGTGGCCGGGCTCGACTTCCAGTTCAGCGAGATCGGCAAGGTCCTGATGGTGATCGTGCTGGCCAGCTACCTGACGAAGCGGCGCAACCGGGTGGGACGTCTCTCGACCATTATCGGGGCCGGGCTGCTGATGGCGGTGCCGACGGTCCTGGTCTACCTGCAGCCGGACCTCGGGACTGCCCTTGTCTTCGTGGCGATCCTGCTCGGGATGCTCTTCATGAGTGGCGCATCGCTCGGCTGGATGGGACTCATGGCCGCGGGAGCGATCGCGGCGGCCCCGGTGGCGATCGGGATGCTCCATGGCTACCAGCGCGACCGGCTCTTCTGCTTCCTCGACCCGCGCGCCGATCCGCAGGGCGCGTGCTACCAGCTCGTCCAGGCGCTGAACGCGGTCGGCTCGGGCGGCTGGCTGGGCCAGGGCCTCACGGCGGGACGCCAGAACCAGCTCGGCTATCTGCCGGTGCAGTCGACCGACTTCATCTTCACCGTCGCCGCGGAGGAGCTCGG
The DNA here is from genome assembly GCA_040003165.1 of Chloroflexota bacterium. Classification (GTDB taxonomy): domain Bacteria; phylum Chloroflexota; class Limnocylindria; order QHBO01; family QHBO01; genus JALYSK01. The sequence continues at coordinate 5,653 of JBDUDC010000048.1, read as the reverse complement.
GTTCGTCGGTGGCATCGTCCTGCTCGCCCTCTTCGGCCTGCTCCTATGGCGGATCCTCGTGATCGGATGGGGCGCGCACGACGCGCTCGGGATGATGGTCGCCGTCGGCCTTGCCTCGATGCTGCTCTTCCAGATCCTCGTCAACATCGGGATGGTGATCGGGATCATGCCGGTCACCGGGATTCCGCTCCCCTTCGTGACCTACGGCGGCTCTTCGCTGATCTCGCTCCTGTTCGGGATGGGCATCCTGCAATCGGTGCGCATGAGATCGCGCAAGCCGACCTTCTAGACCTCCGGCTGGTCCGGCGCCTCCGAGACCTCCCGCGGCGAAGCGGGCACCACCTCCGCTTCCGGCTCCGGGGTTCGCGCCCCGTGACGCGCCAGCTCGAGCGCAAACTGCGGAGCCTGGCCGGAGAGACGGTGGAAGCCGTATCGGTACAGGTCCCGGCCGGCCGCGACGGTCGGCGCGGCCAGGATCGCGCCACCCACCCCGAACAGCGCCGCTCCGGCGACGAGGGAGAGGATCATGACCGCCGGGTGCAGGTCGACCGCATCACCCATCACCTTGGGGACCAGGATGTTGTTCTCGAGCTGCTGGATGACGACGTAGAGGGCCACGGCGGCGAGCGCGGCGGCAGGGCTGATGGTCAGCCCGATCAGGATCGCCGGGATTGCCGAGATGATCGGGCCGATGATCGGGAACCACTCCAGAACCCCGGCGACGAGGGCAAGGACCAGGGCGAACTGTCCAAACTCCCGGAATCCCGCGAAGGTCAGGATGGTCAGGCCGATGCCGGTGGCGAGGCCGACCGACGCGCCCAGCAACAGCTGGCCGCGCACCCAACGACCGCCAACCCCCGCGAGCAACGCGAGGAGATTCTCGGCGTCGGCGCGCCAGGCCGGCGGCAGCGCACCGGCGACCGCCGCGGGGAAGCGCTCGCGATCCTTGAGCACGAAGAAGAGCCAGACCGGCACCACGATCAGGCCAAAGACAAAGGTGGCGGTCCGCAGGACGGCGGTGAGCGTGGGTGCCAGCAGGCCACGGACAAGCTCCGCCAGGGCTGCCTCGCTGCCGGCGAGCGACTGGTCGATCATCTGCCGCAGGCCGGCGGGGAGCAGCAGCCCGCGGTACCATTCGACGATCGAGCGCTGCGCGTCGATCACCGTCGCGCCGAGCTGGGGAAGATGGTCGATGAACTCGCTCGTCTGCCGGGCGATCGGCGGAATCGCGAACGCGATCACAAGCCAGACCAGGGCCACGACCAGCGCGTACATGGCCAGGACCCCAAGCCAGCGGGGCACGCCCAGTCGTTGTAATCGCGTGACGCCGGGATCGAGCACGAAGGCCAGCGCCAGGCCGATGAAGAAGGCCGGCAGCGCGCCGCGCGCGGACCACAGGAGCCAGGCGAGCAGGACGATCATGGCCAAGGCGAAGATGGCCAGCCGATGCCGCTTCAGCGTTCCGAGCAGGTCCGCCAAAATGTCCCTCCTCCCAGGTGCCGGCAATCCTAGCCCGCTGGATCGGCGGCATGCTCGCGGCTACCATCAGGCGCACGATGACGAACTCCGACGGCACGCAGCCTCGCCAGCGCTGGCAGATCCTCTTTCGACGCGGGTCGCCGGCGCTGCGGACGCGCCAGGCCGAGCTGCTCGCCGAATTCGAGCGCGCGTTTCACGAGGCCGGCCTGCCGCTCTCGACGACGAACGCGGCGCATCCGCGCGCCCGGCTGAAGTTCGCGGCCAGCCTGCCGGTCGGGCTCGAGCTGCAGCGCGAGGTGCTCGAGGCCTTCTTCGACGAGCTGGTGCCGATGGAGCGGATTCGAGCCGCGGCGGCCCTCTTTCCCGAAGGGGTCGAGCTCGTCGACGCACGGGAGGTATGGCACGGGTTTCCGTCGGCGGCCTCCCAGCTGCGCGCGGCGGAATACGAGGTCACCGTACAGGGAGACGGGCAGCTCACCGACGAGGGGCTGCGCGGCGCGCTGGTCCGCCTCCTGGGTACGAAGCAGCTTCCCGCCCGGCGCCGTCGCGGCGAGAGCGAGCGCCGAGCGGACGCGGGGACTCGGGACCTGCGGCCCTTCATCGAGGACGTGGAGGCGGTCGAGGTCGACGAGGCCGCGCACACGGCAAGGCTGCGCATGGTGCTGCGCCTGGACCCCAGCGGCGCGGGCCGCCCTGAAGACGTGGTCGGGGCGCTCGGCCTCCCGCTCAAGGTGACGGCGGCGGCCCGCACCAAGCTGCTGTTCGTTGACACTCCCCCGGTCGCTCGGTAAACTCAGTTTCCCCACGGGCTGAAGGTTGCCCGTATTGCCGTGCGCCCGCCCGGGTGGCCCGTGCGGCGATCATCCGCTCAACCGTCCTCGGAGAAGACCCATGTTCGCCGTCATCACCAGCGGCGGAAAGCAATACCGGATCGAGCCGGGCACTCAGCTCAGCGTCGAGCTGCTGCCGGGCGAGGCCGGCGGATCGATCACCTTCGATCGCGTGCTGCTGATCAGCGACGGGGACGAGGTGACGGTCGGGACGCCAACCGTGCCGGGTGCTTCGGTGAGCGCCACCGTGCTGGGCGAAGAGCTCGGGCCCAAGCTCATCATCTACAAGTTCAAGCAGAAGGTGAAGTACCGCCGGCGCACGGGTCATCGACAGCACCTCACCTCGGTCCGTATCGACAGCATCAACACGGGCGCTCCGAAGCGCGCCTCGAAGCGCAGCACGGCGAAGGCGAGCGACGAGACCGAGACGGAGCCCGAAGCCGAGGCCGCCCCGAAGCCGAAGCCGAAGGCGACGCGTGCGCCGCGGGCCAGGAAGGCGCCCGCCGCGGCAGAGGAGAAGAAGTAGATGGCACACAAGAAGGCAGGCAGCTCATCGCGCAACGGGCGCGACAGCGTCGGCCAGCGACTCGGCGTCAAGCGCGGCGACGGACAACTGGTCCACGCCGGCACGATCATCGTGCGGCAGCGCGGCAGCACCTTCCATCCGGGCGAGAACGTCGGGATGGGGCGTGACTACACGCTCTTCGCCACCGCCGACGGCAAGGTCAAGTTCAGTCACGAGACCCGCGATCGCAAGCGGGTGAGCGTCCAGGCAGGCGAGGTCGCCTCGGCCTGACGGCGCAGGAGCACCACTCATGAAGACCGATATTCATCCGAAGTACCATCAGGCCGAGGTGCACTGCGTTTGCGGCAACACCTTCACGGTTGGGTCGACCGTCGAGTCGATTCGAGTCGAGGTTTGCGCCAAGTGCCATCCCTTCTACACCGGGACGCAGAACATCGTGGATACGGCCGGCCAGGTAGAGCGGTTCCAGAAGCGCATGGAGCGCGCGCAGCGCTGAGCCGCCGGGTGCGGCTTGCGCCGCACCTGCTCTTCCTCATTCCCGAGCTGCTGATCGCGGCCGGGCCCTTCGTCATTCAGACCGCGGGCCGCGGCCGCTTCCGAATGCCCGACTTCTTCTACGGTGGGCAGGCCCTCATCGAGGGAGTCATGATGCGCGGCCGGACCACGGTTGCGATGAGCGTCCGCCCGCCGGACGGGACGATCCGGACCTACTCAGAGCCGCTGCCCGCCGCCCTCGCCAAGGGTCGTTGGATCCGCGTGCCGTTCGTGCGCGGCGTCTTTGTCCTGTACGAGACGCTGGTGATCGGCACCCGGATGCTGATGCGGTCGGCCGCGCTGGCCACGGAGGGCGAGGACGTTCAGCTCGGAAAGGGCACGATCGCACTGACCATGGTCTTCTCGCTCGGCTTCGCCGTGGGCCTCTTCTTCCTGCTGCCGCTCTTCCTGTCGACATTCGCGGAGCGCGCGGCGCGGAGCGACCTGCTCTCCAACGCGATCGAGGGGCTGATCCGGCTCGTTATCTTCGTCGGCTACATCGCCCTGATCGGGATGGCCGGCGACATCAAGCGCGTCTTCGCCTACCACGGCGCCGAGCACAAGGCGATCAGCGCGCTGGAGGCCCGCGAGCCGCTCACCCCCGAGGCTGTTGACCGCTTCTCCACCGCACACACTCGCTGCGGGACGACCTTCATCCTGATCGTGGTCGTGATCAGCATCTTCTTCTTCAGCCTGGTTCCGCGCGCCGGGGTTCCGCTCCCGCTCCTGTTCGCCAGCCGAATCGTGCTCGTCCCGCTCATCGCGGCGGTCGCCTACGAGCTGGTCCGGTTCGGCGCCCGCCATTACGGGAACGCGCTCGTGCGTGCGATCTATGCGCCCGGCCTCTGGCTGCAGTCGCTGACCACGAGGCCTCCCGATCGGTCGATGCTCGAGGTGAGCATCGCCTCGCTCGAGTCGTGCGTCGCCTCGGATGCGGCATCGGCCTCATGATCGACCGCCTCACCGAGATCGAGGCGCGCTACGAAGAGCTCAGCAGCCTGATGTCGAGCCCCGAGGTGGCCACCAACCCGGCCGAGCTGCAGCGGTACGGCAGAGAGCTTTCCCGGCTGGAGCCGATGGTCTCCGGCCTGCGGCGCTGGCGCGAGCTGAGCGCCGAGCTCGCCGCGACGCGGCAGATGACGCACGACGCCGAAGAGGATGTGCGCGCCATGGTTCGCGACGAGCTTGAGCGCCTGCAGGGAGAGTCCGATGCCCTGGAGGCGGAGCTGCGTCGGATGCTCGTCCCGCGCGACCCGAATGACGGGCGCGACGTGATTCTCGAGGTCCGCGCCGGCGCGGGTGGTGACGAGGCGGCCCTCTTCGCAGCTGACCTGTTCCGCATGTATGCCCGCTATGCCGATCGGCGCGGCTGGAAGATCGAGCTGCTCAGCACCTCGGAGAGCGGCTCTGGCGGGTTCAAGGAGGTGATCGCCGAGGTGAATGGCGAGGGCGCCTACTCCCGCCTGAAATGGGAGAGCGGCGTCCACCGCGTCCAGCGCGTCCCCGCCACCGAGGCATCTGGCCGGATCCACACATCCACGGCCACCGTCAGCGTCCTGCCGGAGGCCGATGAGGTGGAGCTCGAGATCCCCGACAAAGACCTGCGGATCGACGTCTACCGCTCCTCCGGCCCCGGCGGCCAGAGCGTCAACACGACCGACTCCGCCGTGCGGGTCACACACCTGCCCACCGGCCTGATGGTGGCCATCCAGGACGAGAAGAGCCAGCACAAGAACCGCGCCAAGGCGATGTCGGTCCTTCGCGCCCGGCTGCTGGAGCTCGAGCAGCAGCGCCAGGCCGAGGAGCGCGGCGACGTCCGGCGTTCCCAGCTGGGGACCGGCGAGCGCTCCGAGAAGATCCGCACCTATAACTACCCCGATGACCGGATCACCGACCATCGGATCGGGCTGACGGTCCATAACCTGCCCGGCCTGCTCGAGGGAGACCTCGATCGGCTGGTCGACCCGCTCGCCGAGGCGGACCAGGCGGAGCGCCTGGCGGGGATGGGCGGCGATGGCGCCGACTGAGACGGTGCTGGTAGTGGTGCTGGCCGATAGATCGGCCAGTCCTCACCGTGGACGTGATCTGCGCTGCATTTCGCACCCTCATCCGCCACCGATGCGCACCAGCCGCGCGTCCGCGCGCAGCTCGTGCGGCCATGAGTCCGATGGATCGGCCGAACCGCACCGGACTGGAGGCTTGCGTGAACAATGTCCGATCCCTCGGCAGACCAGGTGGCCGAGGCGCACCTTGGTCAACTCCCAGGCGCCTGCAGCAGGCAACG
>JBDUDC010000179.1:0-3164 GCA_040003165.1 Chloroflexota bacterium | reverse complement strand
GTGGCACAGGTGATCGGCGAAGCGACCGCGGCCCGGCTCCTGGGCACTGCCGCCGAACGGCTGCGCCGCAGCGGCTCCCCCTCGCCGCGTCTCGACGCGGAGCTGCTGATCGGCCACGCGTTCGGGCGCGATCGGGCGTGGCTGCACGGCCATTCCGACGCCGAGCTTCCCACTGAAGCGCTGATCGCCCTCGAGGGCTGGCTCACGCGACGCGAGTCCGGCGAGCCGATCGCCTACATCCGCGGGTTCAAGGAGTGGTTCTCCCACCGCGTGCGCGTCGACCACCGCGCCCTTATCCCCCGTCCCGAGACGGAGCTGCTCGCCGAGCTTGCGATCGGCGAGATCGCCTCGCGCCTGACGCGCGACGACGCGCCGCTCGTCGTCTGGGAAGCCGGAACGGGGAGCGGAGCCCTGGCCCTGGCCCTCGCGCTGCGCTTCCGGAGCGCCCTGGCCCTGCGTCGCATTCGCCTGGTCGCATCCGACGTCTCGCCCGAGGCGCTCGAGCTGGCGGCGGAGAACCTCGCTGCGCACGGGGTCGGGGAGCTGACGACGCTGGCCTGCGCGGATCTGATCTCGACCGTGGGCGAGACACTTCCCCCGCCCGACGTGGTCGTGGCCAACCTGCCGTACGTGGCCACAGCCGAGGTCGACGCGGCGGTCGGCAGCCTCCGCTACGAGCCGCGTGCCGCCCTCGACGGTGGTCCGGATGGGCTCGACGTCGTGCGCGCGCTGCTCACCCAGCTGCCCGAGCACCTGGCGGCCGACGGCGTCGCGCTGCTCGAGATCGGCGCGGGCCAGGCCACTGCGGTGCGCGCGCTGATCGACTTCCTGCCGATGCGGGCCGCCGTCACCACTCTGCCCGATCTCGGCGGCATCGAGCGCGTGATCCGCATCGCTCGCCTGTAGCGCATGGCCGTCCTGCTGGCGCCCGACGAGGCCGGGATCGCGCGGGCTGCAGAGATGCTGCGCGCCGGCGGCCTCGTCGCGTTCCCGACCGATACCGTCTACGGGATCGGCTGCCGTATCGGCGACGAAGCGGCGCTGGCGCAGCTCTTCGAAGCGAAGCGCCGCCCCGCCGAGAAGGCGGTGCCGATCCTCGTCGCATCGCCCGACGACGCCCGCGAGCTCGGTCTGGAGATCGACGCCGGCCGGGCGCTGGCGGATCGGTTCTGGCCGGGCGGTCTCACTCTTGTCCTCGCCGGCGCTGCCGGCTCCCAGGCGATCCGAATCCCGGACCACCCTGCCGCGCTGGCGCTGATCGCGGCCAGCGGGCCGCTCGCCACCTCGAGCGCGAACCGCAGCGGCGAGCCGGAGACGTACGAGGCGAACGACGTGCTGATCGCCTTCGCCGACACCGACCTGCTCGATGCGGTGCTCGATGGCGGGCGCGTTCCGGGCGGCGTTGCCTCTTCGGTGCTCGACCTGACCGTCCATCCGCCGCGCCTGCTGCGCGAGGGTGCGATCTCGCGCGCGGAGCTCGAAGCGGCGATCGGCCCACTAGACTGACCGCGCAATGCGCGTCTCCATCGGCTCCGACCACGCGGGCTTCGCACTCAAGGGAGAGCTCTGCACGCTGCTTGATGAGCTGCGCGTCGAATACCGGGATTTCGGCACGTTCAGCAGCGAGCCGGTCGACTACCCCGATTTCATCGCGCCGGTCGCGCGCGCGGTTGCGCGCGGCGACTTCGAGCTCGGGATCGTGCTGGGCGGGAGCGGAACCGGGGAGGCGATCGTCGCCAACAAGGTGCGCGGCATCCGATGCGTCGAGGCGACCGATCCGGTGACCGCGCGCCTCGGCCGCGAGCACAACGACGCGAACGTACTGGCCATGGGCTCGCGCATCGTGGGCATCGAGGTTGCGCGTGCCTGCGTGCGCGAGTTCCTGTCCGCCGGGTTCCAGGGCGGGCGCCACGTGCCGCGCATCGAGAAGATCGGGCGGATCGAGGCCGAGGAGCTCGGAGGCTGACGCCTCGCGAGGCGGCCGGCGGCCTTACACTTCGAGACCAGCAGATGAGGGAGAGCATGGACCCCTGGGCGTCGCTCGAGGACGAGGATCCGGAGATCTACCGCGCAATCGGTGACGAGGAGAAGCGTGCGCAATCGCACCTCGAGCTGATCGCATCGGAGAGCTATCCGAGCCTCGCCGTGCTGCAGGCCACCGGCTCGATCATGACCGCCAAGTACGCGGAGGGCTACCCCGGCCGGCGCTACTACGGTGGCTGCGAGGTGGTCGACGTCGCCGAGAACCTGGCCCGCGACCGGGCGAAGGAGCTGTTCGGCGCGGAGCATGTCAATGTCCAGCCGCACGCCGGCGCGCAGGCCAACATGGCGGTCTATCACGCGCTGCTGCAGCGCGGCGACACGGTGATGGGCCTGAGCCTGGACCAGGGCGGCCACCTGACTCACGGCTCGCCGGTCAACTTCTCTGGCCAGTACTACAGCTTCGTGGCGTACCACGTCGACCGCGAGACCCACCTGATCGACATGGACGAGGTGCGCGCGCTGGCGCGCGAGCATCGGCCGAAGATGATCGTCACCGGGGCGACCGCCTACCCACGCCTCTGGGATTTCGCCGCGTTCCGCGAGATCGCGGACGAGGTCGGCGCCCTCCTGATGACCGATATGGCCCATTTCGCGGGGCTCGTCGCTGGGGGTGTGCACCCTTCGCCGATTCCGCACTCCGACGTGGTGACGACCACGACCCACAAGACGCTGCGTGGCCCGCGCGGGGCGATAATCCTGTCGCGTGCCGAGTATGCCAAGGCGATCGACAAGGCCGTCTTTCCCGGCATCCAGGGCGGGCCGCTGATGCACGTCATCGCCGCCAAGGCGGTCGCCTTCCGGCAGGCCATGTCGGATCGCTTCCGGCAAGAGATGGCCCAGACGGTCACGAACGCGCAGACGCTGGCGGCCGGCCTTGCGGCGGGCGGTGCCTCGATCGTTTCCGGCGGGACCGACACTCACCTGATGCTGGTCGATGTGACCCCCTTCGGGGTAAATGGGAAGGAGGCCGATGCCGCCCTGGGCGAGGTGCGCATCACCGTGAACAAGAACACCATCCCGTACGATCCGCAGCCGCCCATGATCGGGAGCGGAATCCGGGTCGGCACACCGGCGGTGACCTCGCGAGGGATGGGAGAGGCGGAGATGCGCGAGATTGCGCG
>JBDUDC010000178.1:0-3201 GCA_040003165.1 Chloroflexota bacterium | reverse complement strand
CGTGCAGGTCGAGATCCAGGGCGCGCTGGCCCTCTTCGACCGCATCTTCGAGTATCTCGAGTTGCCGCAGGAGATCACTGACTCCCCTGGCGCGGTTGTGCTCGACCCGGTCGGTATGCGCGGCGACGTGCGTTTCGACCATGTCTCGTTCCGCTACCCGGTCGCCATCGCGCAGCTGGCGGTCGAGCCGGAGCGCGCCGAGGCCGAGGCGGCCGGGCTGGCGGTCCCGACCTCCGTGCAGCCGTTTGGGCTGACCGATGTCTCGTTCTCGGCCGATCCGGGGCAGCTCGTCGCCCTGGTCGGTCCGTCGGGCGCCGGCAAGACGACGAGCACCTACCTGATCCCGCGCCTCTACGACGTCGCAGAAGGCTCGGTGGCGATCGACGGCCACGACGTGCGTGGCATCAAGCTCGAGTCACTCGGCCGGGTGGTCGGAGTGGTCACCCAGGAGACCTACCTCTTCCATTCGTCGGTGCTCGAGAACCTGCGCTACGCAAAGCCCGACGCCTCGATGGAGGAGATCGAGTCGGCCGCCCGCGCAGCCGCGATCCACGATCGCATTCTCGAGCTGCCAGAAGGCTATGACACAGTGGTGGGCGAGCGCGGGTACAAGCTCTCGGGTGGCGAGAAGCAGCGCGTCGCGATCGCGCGGGTGCTGCTCAAGGACCCGCGGATCCTGATCCTCGACGAGGCCACCAGCGCGCTGGACACGGTCAGCGAGCGCCTGATCCAGACCGCGCTGCAGCGCCTGATGGAGGGGCGGACGACCATCGCCATCGCGCATCGCCTTTCGACCATCCTCCGCGCTGACCAGATCCTCGTCTTCGATCGCGGTCGCATCGTGGAGCGCGGCACCCACGACGAGCTCCTGAGCCACGAGGGCCTCTACGCCAAGCTGTATCACGAGCAATTCGTCTCCGGCCAGGCGGCTGCCGTCTCCCCGACCCGAGCGTGACTGGCGGCCCGGCGCACACCAACCGGCTTGCCGGGCAGACCAGCCCATACCTCCTGCAGCACGCCCACAACCCGGTCGACTGGTACCCGTGGGGTCCCGAGGCGCTGACCGCCGCGCGGGAGCGCGATCGGCCGATCTTCCTCTCGATCGGCTACTCGGCGTGCCACTGGTGCCACGTGATGGAACGCGAGTCGTTCGAGAACGAGGAGATCGCGGCGCTCCTCAACCGCGAGTTCGTCGCGATCAAGGTTGACCGCGAGGAGCGCCCGGACCTCGACGACGTGTACATGGCCGCAGTGCAGGCGATGACCGGCAGCGGAGGCTGGCCGATGAGCGTTTTCCTGACCGCGGACCTGGCGCCCTTCTTCGGCGGCACCTATTTCCCGCCGGAGGACCGTCACGGGATGCCCGGCTTCCCCCGCGTCCTCGCCGCGGTGGCCGATGCGTACCGTTCGCGCCGTGCGGAGATCGAGCAGCAGGGGCGTCTGCTTGCCGATCACCTCCGCAACCAGCTGGCGGTTCCCGCTGGTCGAACTGATCCCGGCCAGGAGCACGTGCTGAGCGCGGTCCGGCAGCTAACCGCGACCTTCGACTCGATTCACGGCGGCTTTGGCGGCGCCCCCAAGTTTCCCGCGCCGATGACGCTCGAGCTGCTCCTCCGTGCCTGGCGCCGGGACGGCGACGCCGCAACCCTGAACATGGTGCGGCTCACCCTCGACCGCATGGCGGGCGGCGGAATCCACGATCAGCTCGGCGGGGGGTTTGCCCGCTACGCGACCGACGCGGCGTGGCTCGTTCCGCACTTCGAGAAGATGCTCTACGACAACGCGCTCCTGGCGCATTGCTACCTGGAGGGCTTTCGCGCGACCGGAGCGGCGGAGTACGCGCAGGTCGCATCCGGGACGCTTGACTTCCTGCTCGCCGAGCTGGCGACCGACGACGGCGGGTTCGCATCCGCGCTCGACGCCGATTCCGCCGGGGAAGAGGGCCGGTACTACGTCTGGACCCACGACGAGCTCGACGCGGTGCTCGCCGCCGCCGGCCTCGATCCCGCCGAGCGCCGCCTCGTGGCGGCGTACTGGGGCGTGACCGAGGCGGGCAACTGGGAGGGCCGCGCGATCTTGCACGTCGCCGGGGCGGCGCCCGAACCCCAGCTGGTCGAGCGTGCCCGTCGCGCGCTCCTGGAGGCTCGCGCTCGGCGCGAGCGCCCGGGCCGCGACGACAAGCAGCTCGCCGCGTGGAACGGCATGGCGCTCCGCGCCCTTTCGGCCGGTGCCCTGGTGCTTGGCGAGGACCGGTTCGCCGACGCGAGCGCGCGGCTGGTCGCCTTCATCCGCGAGCACCTCCTGCGCGACGGGAATCGCCTCTGGCGCACCTCGCGCGGCGGCAGCTCACACACCCCGGGCTTTGCGGAGGACTACGCCAACGTCGCGGACGGGCTCCTGGCGGCGTACGCCGCCCTCGCCGACGGGTCACTACTGGTCCTTGCGCGCGATCTCATGGCGACGCTGGTGCGCGACTTCTGGGACGACGCCAGCGGGACGTTCGCGGACACGAGCGCGGAGCACGACGCGACCGTGGTCCGCCCGCATTCGCTGATCGACTCGGCCACCCCGTCGGCCAACGCGGTGGCGGCCGATGTGCTGCTCCGCCTCGCCCTCCTGGCGGGAGACGAGGAGCTCGATCGGCGTGCCCGCTCGATCCTGCGCGCCGTCGCGCCCGCGCTCGATCGCCAGCCGGCGGCATTCGGACGGATGCTGGCCGCCGTCGACCGCGCCGGGAGGCCAGCGATCGACGCCGTCGTGACCGGCTCGCCGGACGTGAGCCTCGCCCTGCGCCGCGCGATCGCGGAGCCGTTCAATCCGGACCTGGTGCTGGCGCCGCTGGTCGGCGGCGCGACGTACGCCGGCTGGCCACTCTTCGCGGGCAAGGAGTCGGGCGACGGGGAAGCGGTGGCGTACGTCTGCCGGGGCTATGCCTGTGACGAGCCGACCGGGGATCCCGCGCTCGCGCGCCGGCAGGTCGAGGCGATCAGCTGGCCAGGAAGCTGATCCTGGGGCCATCGCGCTGCGCGCGCCGGGGCATCGGTCGGGATAGGTCTCGCTTTAACGCGATCAGCAGGCGCGAACGGCCCATTGTCGTTTGGCGGAACGGAGTAACCTACCGGAAGTGGCCAACTGGTCGCCGTTCCTGGGGAAGGACGCTCGACATTGTCATATCGACTGCCAGCACGTGCCCGCACGGCA
>JBDUDC010000047.1:0-10847 GCA_040003165.1 Chloroflexota bacterium | reverse complement strand
ACCGGGTCCCATCGCAGCCAGCGATCCCAGATCTCCGGCACCAGCCGGCCGGTGTCCGGCTCGAACGGGAGGTGGACGGTGCCGTCGGGATCTGTCGAGTAGCAGGCGGCCATGCACCACGCGTTGAGCAGGACGCCATCGCTCGGCTTTGAGCGTCCCGGGCGCGCGCGGAAATCAGCCCAGAAGGCCTCGTACGAGCCTTGGTGGGCGTCGCGCAGGGCGCGGGCGGCCTCCCGGAATTCGGGCAGGTAGCAGGCCTCGAAGAGGGCGTCGCCGGCATGGGTGGCGAACGCGCCGAACAGGTCCGGACGCAGCATCGGCGTCACCATCGCCCCGTACCCGCCGCTCGACTTGCCGGCGATGGCGCGGTGATCCCGATCCGCGATCGTCCGATAGCCGGCATCGACCCAGGGCACGACCTCGTCGCACAGGTAGGTGTGGTATCGGCCGGTGCCGGGCGAGTCGAGGAACTGGCTGCCCCCAAGACTGGTCCAGGCATCGACGTAGACGACGATGGTCGGTGGGCACCCGCCGGAGAAGAGCGCGTCGACCTCCTCGGGCGTGGTGGAACTGAACGCGGCGCGATTGCGCCACATGTCCAGCTGGCCGGTCAGCCCCTGGATCAGATAGATCGTCGGGTAGCGGCGATCCGGGACGTCGTCGTAGCCGGGCGGGGTATAGACCCACACCGGGCGCCGATGCGGATCGCCGAGCGGGTTGTCCGCAAGGGCACGGCTGTCGAAGACGAGCTCATCGAGCCGACCGGCTCCTTCGCGAGTCCACGGATACATGATGCGCAGGCGTCTCGGTCCGGTTTGCCGGCGATTATGCCAACTTCGCCACGGATCGCGCAGACCTACATATGGGGCACGTAGCCGGGCGCGAGATACGTCTGTGGGTCCTCGCCGAAGTCGAGCAGGCAGCCCTTGCCACAGAAGTAGTACGTCTGCCCGTCCTGCTCGGCCAGCAGCCCATTCTGGCGAGCTGCGGCGGGATCCACGGTCATACCGCACACCGGGTCGGTGGCGGGCTCGGATTGTGGGTCGACCTGGTTCACGCGATTCACCTCCAGATTGGGATGCGGGTCCGCCTTGAAGCGACGGAGCCGCAGCGAGTTGGTCACCACGCTCACGCTCGAAAGCGCCATGGCGCCGGCCGCAAGGGCCGGATTGAGCAGGATTCCAGCCACCGGGAAGAGGATTCCGGCGGCGACCGGGATGAGGACTAGGTTGTAGCCGAACGCCCAGGCCAGGTTCTGCTTGATCGTGCGCAGGGTCGCCCGGCTGAGGGCCAGCGCCATTGGCACGCTCTCCAGGCGCTCGCCGATGATCGTGATGTCCGATGCCTCTCGCGCCACGTCGGCTCCAGTGCCGAGCGCGATTCCGAGGTCAGCCTGCGCAAGCGCGGGAGCGTCATTGATGCCGTCCCCGACCATGGCCACCACCGCGCCGGCATGCTGCAGCGCGGCGACCTTGGCCGCCTTCTCGCCTGGCAGGACCTCGGCCAGGATTCGGTCCGGGCCGATGCCCACCGATGCCCCGATCGACGCCGCGGTGGCTGCCCGATCGCCGGTCAGCATCCAGACCTCGAGGCCTGCCTGCTGCAGCCGCGCCACCGCCCCGCGGGCGTCGGGTCGCACGGTGTCGGCGACGGTGATGAGCCCCGCCAGCGCGCCGTCGACCGCGACGAAAATCGGAGCCTGCCCGCGCTGGTCGGCGCGCGTCGCTGTTGCGACGAGGGCAGACGTCTCAATGCCGGACTCGACCAGCTGTCGCTCGGTGCCCACGAGCAGCTGCCGGCCCCCGACCTCGGCCCGGATCCCGCGTCCGGCGAGCGCCTCGAAACGCTCGGCCGGAGGCGAAACGAGGCCCAGCCCCTCGGCCTGACGGACGATCGCGCCCGCCAGGGGATGCTCGCTCCCTCGCTCGGCTGCGGCGGCAAGTCGCAGCAGCTCGTGCTCGTCGAATCCTGCCAGCGCCGTGATCCCGATCACCGATGGCCGCCCTGTCGTGAGGGTGCCGGTCTTGTCCATGACCACGGTCGTGACGCGCTGCGCGCCCTCGAGCGCCGCTCCGTCGCGAAGCAGGATCCCGTGCTCCGCGCCCTTGCCGGTGCCGACCATGATGGCGGTCGGGGTCGCCAGCCCCATCGCGCACGGGCAGGCGATGATGAGCACGGCGATGGCAGTCGTCAGCGCGTATGTGATCTTGGGCTCCGGACCGAAGACGAGCCACGCAGCGGCGGTGAGCAGGGCGGCTCCAACCACCGCGGGCACGAACCAGCCCGTGACGCGATCGGCGAGGCGCTGAATCGGCGCCTTCGAGCCCTGCGCCTGCTCGACGAGCCGGACGATCTGCGCCAGGGCGGTGTCGTCGCCGACCCGTTCGACGCGGAAGAGGAAGCTGCCGGTCGTGTTCAGGCTGCCGCCGATCACCTCGTCGCCCGCTCCCTTGGCGACCGGCAGCGACTCGCCGGTCAGCATCGACTCGTCAACCGCGGATGCGCCGTCGGTCACGGTCCCATCGAGCGGAAGCTTCTCGCCAGGGCGCACGCGGACGAGGTCGCCGACGCGCACCGCGCTCAAGGGAAGATCGGTCTCGCGGTCCCCGCGGACGACCCTGGCAGTAGACGGCTGCAGCGCGAGCATGGCCCGGATGGCGCCGGCCGCCTCGCGCTTGGCCCGTCCCTCCAGCCAGCGGCCGAGGAGCACCAGCCCGATGATCACCGCCGCGCTGTCGAAGTAGGTCTCCATTCCGAGCCCGGCCGAACTGACCGCGTCGGGGAAGAGGGTCACCACCAGCGAGGAGCCGTATGCCGCCAGGGTGCCCATCGCGACCAGGGTGTTCATGTTCAGGTCGCCGTGCCGAAGGCCCCGCGCTGCGGCGACCAGGAAGCGGCGGCCGAACACGAACTCGACGACCGTGGCCGGCGCCAGGAACCAGACATTGATCCGATCGATCGGCCACGGCGGGCCGCCGGGCCAGAGCATGACCGCCATCATCACCAGCCCGATGCCGGTCGCGGCCAGGGCGCTCCACAGCAGCTCGCGCTGGTCGGCGTCGCCAGCGGGCTGCGCTCCCTCGGCGAGATCCGGAGCGACCTCGTACCCGGCCGCCTCGATGGCGCGCACGATCCCGGTGCGATCGATCAGCCCCGGGTCGTAGCCGACCGTGGCCCGCTCGGTGGCGAGGTTCACGCTGGCGCTCTGCACGCCGTCGGCGCGGTTCAGGTAGCGCTCAATCCGGTTGACGCAGGATGCGCAGGTCATCCCGGCAACTGGCAGGCTGAGCTCGGCGATGGGCTGGCTGGTTTCGGTCGTCACGGCCCCTTGAGGATACTACAGGGGAGTATGTGAGAGGCGACCTGAGCGGGTCCGGGCCGTATGCTGCGCCGGTGCGGGCCCTGATCCTGACCAACGAGTTTCCGCCCGAGATCTACGGCGGCGCCGGTGTGCATGTCGGCGAGCTGACGCGAGAGCTCCAGCGCCTGATCGAGCTCGATATTCGGACGTTCGGCTCGCAGCTGGGGGACGCCCAAGGGGTCCGCATTCGCGGCTACGCCGCACCGCATGAGCTGGCCGCTGCCCCCGACACCCTTGCCCCGCTGCTGGGCGCGCTCAGCCGGGACGTCAGCTTCCTTACGGACCCGGTGAGCGCCGACCTGGTCCATTGCCACACCTGGTACACGCACCTGGCCGGCATCCTGGTCAAGCTCGCCTACGGGATCCCCCTGGTCGTGACCGTGCATTCGCTCGAGCCGCTGCGGCCCTGGAAGCGCGAGCAGCTGGGAGGGGGATACGACGTGGCGCTCTGGATCGAGCGCAACACGCTCCAGATGGCCGATGCGGTGATCGCGGTGAGCCAGGGGACCCGGGACGACGTGCTGCGCCTCTTCAACGTCCCGCCGGAGCGCGTGCCGGTCATTCACAACGGGATCGACACCGACTTCTATCGGCCGGACGCGGCGACCGATGCGCTCGAGCGCTACGGCGTCGACCCCGCGGTGCCGTACGTCCTCTTCGTCGGCCGGATCACGCGACAGAAGGGGATCGTGCACCTCGTGCGCGCGATCGAGCATCTCGATCCGGGGATCGGCGTGGTCCTGTGCGCCGGACAGCCCGACACGCCCCAGATCGCGGCGGAGATGGAGGCGGGCGTGGCCGTCGCGCAGGCGAATCGTCCGGACGTGGTCTGGATCCCGGAGATGGTGAGCCGCGAGGCGGCGCGTCAGCTCTACAGCCACGCGGCGGTCTTCTGCTGCCCATCGGTCTACGAACCGTTCGGGATCATCAACCTGGAGGCGATGGCGTGCGAGATCCCGGTCGTGGCAAGTGCCGTGGGCGGCATCCCCGAGGTCGTCGTCGACGGCGAGACCGGGCTGCTGGTCCCTGTTGAGATGAGCCTCGACGATCCGATGTCTCCGCTCGATCCGGACCGCTTCGAGATGAACCTGGCCGGCGCCGTCAACCGTCTGATGGCCGATGCGGCCACCCGCCAGGTAATGGGCCGAGCCGGACGGCGCCGCGCGATCGAGTACTTCAGCTGGCGCGCGATCGCGGAGGAGACGGTCGAGCTCTATCAGTCGCTGGTCCCTTGAGCGACAATTCGCGGGTGATCCTGCAGCCGAGGCCGGCCTGATGGCCGGCGTGCTCTACCGCGGGGCGGCCCTGACCGATGCCCGCTCCGATCGCCTGCAGGTCGATGTCAGCCTGCTGGTGACCAATGGGACCGTCCGCTGGATCCGGCCGGCCGACGGCGAGGAGGACGCGGCCGATGCGGCCGTGGTCGACGCCAGCGGAGCCACGGTTGTGCCGGGAATGGTCGACGCCCACAGCCACGTCACCGGGCCGGGCGGGGCGCACTGGATCGAGCGCTTCGGCGACCCGCCGGACGAGCTCGCCGCGGTCGCGGAGGCCAACGGGGCGCTCGCGCACGCCGCCGGAGTCCGCTGGCTGCGCGACGTTGGTTCGCCGATCGGCGTCGATCCGGTCGACGGCCGCGAGCGGGCCTTGGCCCTCGGCGTGCGGGACCGCTGGATCGGGCGGCGAGACCGACCGTACATCCGCGCTGCCGGCTCGTGGCTGATGCGCTCGGGCACGATCGCCGGCCTCTCCACCGCCGAGGCCTCGAACGGCGATGAGCTCCTCGCCGCAGCGATGAGACAGCTCGATGACGGGGCCGATTTCATCAAGCTCTATCTCGACGGCCCCGACCCGGAGAGCGCGCCCTGGACGATCGCGGAGGTGTCGTCCGTGGTTGAGGCCGCCCACGCGCGCGAGGCGCAGGTCACGGCCCACGCCGGGCGGCTCAACGGGGCGCAGGTGGGGGTCGAGGGCGGCGTCGATGCCATCGAGCACGGCTTCGAGCTCGACGGCGCCCTTGCCGCCCGCATGGCCGAGCTCGGGACGCGGCTGGTGAGCACGCTGGCGGTGATGCACTCCTGGCTCTCGTTCGGCCGCACGACCTCGCTGCCGCGCTTCGCCGCGGAGGAGGGAAGGGTCCGCATCCTGGAGCGCCTGGAGCGCGCCCGGGAGAGCGTCCGACTGGCCGCGGCGGCGGGGGTGCGCATCGCGGCGGGCACTGACTTCGGCGGCGGATCGCTGCGCGCCAACCAGCTGGCCTGGGAGGTCGGCTCGCTGGTCGATGCAGGCCTCCAGCCCTGGCAGGCGCTCGCAGCGGCGACCTGGCGGGGCGGCGAGCTGCTGGGCGAGCCGGAGGCGGGCCTCATCCGCGAGGGTGGGCCGGCCGACTTCTTCCTAGTCCACGGCGATCCGCTCTCCGATCCCGCTGCGCTCTGGCGGGTGTGGCGAGTCGCCTGACCCGGCACGCACCTGAAGAAATTCCTGTCGCAGGCTGTAAGGAATTGGGCGCATCCTCGTCCCACCGATAGACTTGACGATGCCGTGACTGCCTCCGCCCGTCGCCCCGCCGCCGGCCCGCTCGCGCCGTTCACCGAGCCGACACGGGCCTGGTTCCGCGAAGCCTTCGCAGAGCCGACGCGCGCACAGGAGCTCGGGTGGCCCGTCATCAGCGGCGGGCGCCACACGCTCCTCCACGCGCCCACTGGCAGCGGGAAGACGCTCGCCGCCTTCCTGTGGTGCCTGGACCGGTTGATGGCCGAGGCGGCGCCCGACCGCGCGACGGTGCGCGTCCTGTACATCAGTCCCTTGAAGGCGCTGACCTACGACGTCGAGCGCAACCTGCGGGCGCCCCTGGCCGGGATTCGGCGTGCCGCCGAGCGACTGGGGATCGAGGTACCGGAGATCGGCGTCGCCTCACGGACCGGCGACACGCCGGCCGACGCGCGTCGTCAGCTGGTAAAGAGCCCGCCCGACATCCTGGTCACCACGCCTGAGAGCCTCTACCTGCTGCTGACCAGCCAGGCCCGCGAGATCCTGCGTGGAGTCGAGCACGTCATCGTCGATGAGGTCCACGCCATGGCTGGCACCAAGCGCGGTGCGCACCTAGCGCTCTCGCTGGAGCGGCTCTCGGCGCTGACCAAGCTCGAGCCGCAGCGGATCGGGCTCTCGGCGACCCAGCGCCCGCTCTCCGCCATCGCGGCCTTCCTCGGCGGGGCCGGACGCGACGTGGAGGTGGTCGATGCTGGGTCACGCAAGGAGCTCGACCTCGAGGTGATCGTGCCGGTCGAGGACATGAGCCGGATGGGCGATCCGATCGATCCGGATGAGACGCCGGGCGGGCCGGCAGCGGGACCCGAGGCTCGCCATTCGATCTGGCCGGCGATCCACCCGCGCCTGCTTGAGCTCATTCGCGCGCATCGGTCGACCCTGATCTTCGTCAACTCCCGGAGGCTGGCCGAGCGGCTCAGCTCCAGGCTGAACGAGCTGGCGGGAGAGGAGCTGGTCCGCGCCCACCACGGGTCGATCGCGCGGGAGCAGCGGCTCGAGATCGAGGAGGCTCTGAAGGACGGACGGCTGCCGGCGCTGGTCGCGACCTCGAGCCTGGAGCTGGGGATCGACATGGGCGCGATCGACCTCGTGATCCAGATCGAGGCGCCGCCATCGGTCGCCGCCGGGCTGCAGCGGATCGGTCGCGCGGGCCACCAGGTGGGCGAGCCATCGACCGGGAAGATCTTCCCGAAGTTCCGCGGCGACCTCGTTGAATCCGCGGTCGTCGTCGAGCGGATGAAGGCCGGGGCGATCGAGGAGACCCAGATTCCACGCAACCCGCTCGACGTCCTGGCCCAGCAGATCGTGGCCATCTGCGCCGTCGACATCGTGAGCGTCGACGACCTGCACGCGCTGGTCACGAAGGCCGACAACTTCCGCGACCTTTCCCGCGAACAGCTCGAGGGCGTGCTCGACATGCTGTCGGGGCGCTACCCGTCCGACGAGTTCGCCGAGCTCAAGCCCCGCATCGTGTGGGACCGGCAGGCGGGCACCCTGCAGAGCCGCAACGACGCGCGCGTGGTGGCGATCACCTCCGGCGGCACGATTCCGGACCGCGGCCTGTACGGCGTCTTCCTGCCGGGCGACGACGCGAAGGGCGGGCGGCGCGTCGGCGAGCTCGACGAGGAGATGGTCTACGAGTCGCGGGTCGGCGAGGTCTTCCTGCTCGGCGCCTCGAGCTGGCGAATCGAGGAGATCAAACCGGACCGGGTGATCGTGACGCCGGCGCCTGGCGAGCCCGGGAAGATGCCGTTCTGGCACGGGGACGCGATCGGCCGGCCGGTCGAGCTCGGCCGGGCAATCGGTGCTTTCCTGCGCACGCACGAGTCGCTCGAGACCGATCTCTCCGTGACCCGGCTGCGGACCGAGCATCACCTGGACGAGCGGGCGGCGGACAACCTCGTCGCCTACCTCGAGGAGCAGCGCGAGGCGACCGGCTCGCTGCCCACCGACCGCACGATCGTGATCGAGCGCTTTCGCGACGAGCTCGGCGACTGGCGCGTCTGCCTCCTTTCGCCGTTCGGCGGCCGCGTCCACGCGCCGTGGTCGATGGCGATCGAGGCGCGCCTCCGGCAACGCGGCCTCGAGGTCCAGACCATCTGGTCCGACGACGGGATCGCGGTCCGGCTGCCGGAGGCGGACCAGGCGCCGCTCGACGATGCGGTGATCATCGACCCCGACGAGCTCGAGGAGCTGCTGATGGCGGAGCTGGGCGGCTCCGCGCTCTTCGCCGCGCGATTCCGCGAGAACGCCGCCCGCGCGCTGCTCCTTCCGCGCCGCCGTCCCGGACAGCGGACCCCCTTGTGGATGCAGCGCCAGCGCTCCGCGGACCTGCTGGCGGTGGCGTCGCGCTACGGATCATTCCCGATCGTGCTGGAGACCTACCGCGAGTGCCTGCGCGATGTGTTCGACGTCCCGGCGCTGCGCGAGGTGCTGGGCGCCATTCGGTCGCGCTCCGTGCGGATCGTGAGCGTCGAGACCGCCACCGCCTCTCCCTTCGCTTCGTCGCTCCTGTTCGACTACGTGGGGAGCTTCATGTACGAGGGCGACGCGCCGCTCGCCGAGCGTCGGGCGCAGGCCTTGGCGCTCGATCGCGAGCTGCTCGCCGAGCTGCTCGGCGCGGAGGAGCTGCGCGAGCTCCTTGATCCGGCGGCGGTCGCCGACGTCGAACTGGAGCTGCAGGCGCTCGCCGGGGGGCGGCGCGCCAAGACGGTGGATGGCGTGCATGACCTGCTGCGACGGTTGGGCGACCTGCGGATTGACGAAGTTGGGGCGCGCTCAGAGGGGCTCGACGCCGCTGACGCCCTGGCCGCGCTCGAGGGCTCACGCCGGGCGCTGCGCATCCGGATCGGCGGCGAGGGGCGCTGGATCGCGATCGACGACCTGGCCCGCTACCGCGACGCCCTGGGCGTCAGTCCGCCCGCGGGCATTGCCGAGACCTGGCTGGGCCCGACCGAGTTGCCACTGGATGGCCTCCTGTTGCGCTGGGCGCGAACGCATGCGCCGTTCACCGCCGCCGCCCCCGCCGCCCGCTGGGGGCTTGCGGTGGCCACCGTCGACGCTCGCCTGCGGGCGCTTGCTGCCGCTGGCTCCCTGCTGGAGGGCGAGTTCCGACCCGGAGGCATCGAGCACGAGTTCACCGATGCCGACGTCCTGCGAGCGCTGCGCCGTCGCTCGCTCGCGCGCCTGCGGCGCGAGGTCGAGCCGATGCCCCCCGAAGCGCTCGCCCGATTCCTGCCGGCGTGGCAGGGGATCGGGTCCCAGGCCGGAGGCCCGGATCGGCTGCTCGAGGCGATCGTCCAGCTCGCGGGGGTCGCAATTCCATCCTCGATTCTCGAGCGGGACGTGCTGCGTGCCCGTGTGCGCGACTACAGCCCTCGCCTGCTCGACGAGCTGGGCGCGGCGGGCGAGGTGGTCTGGATCGGGCGCGGCTCGCTGGGCCGCGACGACGGCCGAGTGGCGCTCTACCGCCGCGACCGGGTCGATCTGCTCGCGACGGTCGGTGGAGCCGAGGCGCCGGACGGGCCGCTGCACGCACGGCTGCGCGAGCACCTCGACCGGCGTGGAGCGAGCTTCTTCCGAGAGCTGCGCGCCGCCGTCCCCGACGCGCGCACCGACGACGAGCTGCTCGACGCGCTCTGGGACCTGGTGTGGGCGGGCGAGGTGACGAATGACACCTTCGGTCCGCTGCGGGCGCTGAGCCTGCCGCGCTCTCGCTCGCGCCCACGGCCGCGTCCCGGTCGCCTCCTGGCGCTCGGGCCGCCGCGCGCCGCCGGACGCTGGTCTCGGGTCGCCGACCTCGTCGGCGAGGGGCGGTCACCGACCGAGCGCGGGCACGCGACCGCTTCGGCCCTGCTCGAGCGATACGGCGTGGTGACGCGCGAGGCGGTGCTGGCCGAGGGCATGCCGGGCGGCTTCGCATCGGTCTATCCGGTCCTCAAGGCGATGGAGGAGTCTGGACGCGCGCGCCGCGGCTACTTCGTCGACGGGCTGGGCGCCGCGCAGTTCGCGCTGCCCGGCGCGGTCGACCGCCTGCGGGCCCAGCGCGATCCCGACGGCGAGCCCTCAGCCCTGCTGCTTGCCGCCGCCGACCCCGCCCAGCCCTACGGCGCGGCCTTGCCCTGGCCGCGCCGGGACGACGACGAGCGGCTGGCGCTGCAGCGGGCTGCGGGCGCCTATGTCGTGCTGGTCGACGGCGCGGCCGCACTCTACGTGGAGCGTGGGGCTCGAGGCCTGATCACCCTGCCGGCGCTCGGACGCGAGGATTCGGCAGGCGTAGCCCTGGCGGCTCTGCGCGGGTTGATTGCGCCGGCCGGTCCGCTGCGGGAGCTGCGACTCGAGCGCGTCGACCGCGTGCCGGTCGGGGAATCCCCGCTTGCCGAGCAGCTGCGCGATCTCGGCTTCCGCCCGACCTATCGGGCGTGGGTCCTGCGCTAGCGCCGGTCCGGCGAGCGGTCGGGGATCGGGCACAGAAACGCCCCGGAGGAACCATCCTCGACTCTTGATGCAATCTCCAAGTCGTATCCGGCTCCTCCGGGACGCCGTTAACGATAGGGCCGTTGGTGCGGGCCGCCAACCCCGGTTTTCCACCAACTTGGCGCATCGCCGGCGGGTTATCCACCGCTTATCCACATGGACCGTCAGCGGGCTAGATCGATCAGCGCCTGCGGCACCCAGAGCTGAGTGTGGCCGGTCTGGCTGAGGATGGTGACGGCCAGCAGCAGGACGGCGAAGCCAAGCAGGACCAGAACGTCGGTCCGGTCGAAGACCAGCTCGCGCAACCAGGTCCGGCGCCCGGTGCCGAAGCCGCGCAGGTCCATCGCGTCAATCGTGTCCTCCGCACCGACGATCGCATTGATCGTCACCGGCACGAGGAGAGGGATGGCATGAGCGTCCCCGCCATTGCGACCAGCTGCCGCTCTCCGCCCGAGAGCCCGGC
>JBDUDC010000177.1:0-3226 GCA_040003165.1 Chloroflexota bacterium | reverse complement strand
CGACGATGGCTGGATCGACCGGCTCGTCGATGCGCGGCCGCACCTCGACCGCCGACGCGTTGAAGCGACGCTGCCAGCTCGCCGGCAGGGTGATCACCACGTCCCCGCCGATCAGCTCCGACCAGTGCAGGTGGTGGCGGATCGCCGCCCCCAGCAGGCGAGCCCGGTAGCCGCGCTCCCGGAAGATGGCGTACGCGCGCTTGAAGACGGCCACCCCGGACCACGGCAGGGCGGTGGGATCGACGGTGACCGCGTCGCGCTCGACGAGCACCCGGAGCCAATCCTCCAGCCGTCCCATCATGATCGTGATCACCGGGCCCATGGCATCGGTCGGCAGGTTCTCGGCGCGGCGCCGTTCGAGCCCGCGTTCGACGGCGTCGGCCGCGGCGATGGCCTGCGGAACCGAGAAGCTGACGGTCGCGTTGATGCTCACCCCGCGATAGGTGGCTTCCTCCATGGCGGCGATCCCCGCTTCGGTGGCGGGGAACTTCACGATCACGTTCGGCGCGAGCCGGTCAATGCCGAGTCCCTGCGCCACCATCCGGTCGGTCGAGCGAAAGAGGGTCGGATCGGTCTGCACCGAGAGTCGTCCGGCCCGACCACCGCTGGCCTCGAAGGCTGGAAGGAGCAGGGCGGCGCCGCGCGTCGACATCTCCTCGACCACCGCCCACGCCAGCTCGACCTCGGTCCAGCCCGGCTGCTCGACCGCCAGGGCGCGGACGCGGTTGGCCCAGCGGCCGGCGTCCTTCTTCCAGACGTCCATCACGATGGTCGGGTTGGCCGTGGCACCCACCGCCCCGAAGGCGATCGCATACTCGAGCTCGTCGATCGCACACGAGTCGTTCCAGATGTCGGTCGGCGTCTCGCTGACGGTCCGTGCCAGCGGTCCCATGGTGTCGGTTTGCATCGTGGTAGAGTCCGCCGCGGTAATCCAGATTATCGTAGCCGACAGGATCGCGATGGGCGACCAACCGACCCGACCAACACGCATGCACGGCGCCCAGATCGTGGTCGACTACCTGATTCGCCAGGCGGTCCCTTACGCCGTCGGCATCCCGGGTCACGGCTGCTGGAACCTGACCGATGCCCTGCTCGACCGAGCCGACGAGATCCGCACCCTGCAGGTCATGCACGAGCAGTCGGCGGTGCACCTCGCGGACGGCTACTACCGCGCGACAGGGCGTCCGCTGCTCGCCTTCACCTCCATCGGGCCCGGCGCCACCAACACGGTGGTCGGTATGGGAACCGCCTATGTCGACTCGACGGCCGTCGCGCTGATGACCGGCTCGGCCCACACCTACATGCGCGGCCATGGCGTCCTGCAGGAGCTCGAGCGGCGCCACGCCGCGGACAACCCGCGCCTCTTCGAGCCGGTCGTCAAGGAATGGTGGCAGCCGTCGCGGGTCGACGAGCTGCCGTTCGTGCTGCACCGCGCCTGGAACCAGATGCTCTCCGGGCGGCCCGGCCCCGTCCTCCTCGATCTGCCGATGGACGTCCAGGCCGATTCGGCCGAGGTGGTCGTGCCGGATCCCGAGCAACGGGAGGCGCGCCTCGCTCCGCGCCCGGCCGCGGACGCGGTCGAGGCGGCCGCCCGGATGCTGTCGGAGGCGCGTCGCCCCGTCATCGTGGCCGGAGGCGGCGTCATCACAGCCGGGGCTTCGGCAGAGCTGACCGCCCTCGCCGAGCGGCTCCGGGCGCCGGTCGTCACGACCTGGATGGGCAAGGGAGCGATCGACGAGACGCACCCGTTGGCGGGCCAGACCATCGGCGACACGGGGTCGACGATCGGCAATGCCCTCGCCGCGGCCGCCGACGTCCTGCTCAGCGTGGGCTGCCGCTTCACCGACTGGTCGGCGAGCTCGTATCGCGCCGGCGTCACCTTCGCCATACCGCCGAGCCGGCTGATCCAGGTCGAGATCGACCCGCGCGAGATCGGAAAGAACTACCCGGTCGAGGTCCCGCTCCTTGGCGATGCCCGTGCCGCGCTCGGCGACCTGCTCGAGGCGCTCGGACCCGCGACTCCGCGGGGAGCGAGCTACGCGGAGGAGATCGAGGGCCTGCGGCGCGACTGGGAGGCCCAGGTCGACGTGAAGTCGGGCTCCGGCGCAGTCCCGATGACGATGGCGCGCGCGGTGCGGGAGATCCAGGCTGCAAGCCGCCCCGACGCGATCGTGGTGACCGGGGCGGGCCTGCCGCAGGGAATGGTCAAGCAGCGCTGGGTCACGCGGCAGCCGCGGACGCACATCACCTCGGGTGGCTTCTCGACCATGGGCTTCACCCTGCCGGCGGCCATCGGCGCACAGCTCGCCGAGCCGGACGGGCAGGTCCTCGCCATTTGCGGGGACGGTGATTTCCTGCAGACCATGCAGGAGCTCGCGACGGCCGCCATGCTCGACTCCCCGGTTTGCACCGTGATCCTCAACAATTCGGGCTGGATCAGCATCAAGGGCGGCCAGGACGCGTTCTTTGGTCGCACCGCGATCACCGACTTCCTGCGCTCGGACGGAAGCCTCTACTCGCCCGACTACGTGGCGATCGGCCGCGCCTTCGGGATCGAGTCAGTCGGTATCGACGACCCCGCCGACGTGAAGCCGGCCGTTGAGCGTGCGCTCGCCAGCCGCGGCCCGGCGTTGGTGGTGATCAACGTCGAGCGCGACCTGGCGACCGCTGGGCCCGACAAGACCGGCTGGTGGGACGTGCCGGTGCCCGAATCGCACGCAGAGCAGCGCGCCCGGCAGGACGAGGGCCGCGCCGAGGAGCAGCACCGCTAGCCCATCCGCGTCAGGATGGCCTCGCGGTCGAAGACCCATGAGCCGAAGATGAGCCCAAGGCCGATGAGGAGCGCCACCACCAGGTCGCCGATCAGCACCTGCTGGAAGCTGAAGCTGGCCGTGCCGCCGAAGAACTGGGCAACCGCCACCCCGATGATCGGGATCACCACGAAGCCGCCGATCTGCTGGGCCGTGCGCGCGTCGGTCACTCGGCTGCTGACGACGATGCCGAGCAGGACGCTGAAGAGGCAGATGAGCGGTACCAGGGTCACCATCGCCACCTTCCAGGTGTCGCTGAAGATGAGCCGGGTCAGGATCGGGTCGGCAATCGCCCCGTTGATCAGGCCGTAGGCCAGGAAGACGCCCCAGGTAGCGAGGACCGCCGGCAGCGCGGCGGCGATCGCCTTGCCGGCCAGCAGCTCGCTCACCTCCATCGGGGTCGCCAGCTGCGGCTC
>JBDUDC010000176.1:0-3233 GCA_040003165.1 Chloroflexota bacterium | reverse complement strand
TTCAGCGCGTACGGGATGCCGAGCAGTGGCCGGTCGTCGCCCGCCGAGAGCGCGTCGTCGGCGGCGTCCGCAGCTGCCAGCGCCGCCTCCGGGCCAACCGCCAGGAACGTGTTCAGCCGCTCCCCGTCGCGACCGATGCGGTCCAGGCAGCCCTGCGTCAGCTCGCGCGAGGAGACCTCGCGGGTTCGCAGCAGATCGCCGACCTCCGAGATCGTCCGATCGAGCAGCGGAAGGTCGGTCATCGGCCCTGCTCGAGGACGGTGGGGACCCGGAGGAACGTCCCCTCCCGCTGCGGGGCGTTGGCGAGTGCCGCGTCGCGGGAGAGCCCGGGGCGCGAGACGTCGTCGCGCATAACGTTCTCGAGGGCGATCACCTGGGCGGTGGGGCCAACGGCACTGGTGTCGACGTCGCGCAGCTGCTCGATCGCCTCGAGAATGCGCGAGAGCTGGGTCTGCATCAGATCGATCTCGTCATCGGTCAGGCCCAGGCGGGCAAGCCCGGCAACGTGCTCCACCTCTTCACGGCTGATCATGGCCGGGATGGTACCCCCCGCGGGCGGGCTGCCGAAACCTGATGCCGGTTTGCGCCCAGCGTAAGTAACCGCCAACCAGCTTCTCGGCGCCGCCCCTCAAGTCCCTGTTCCGCCTCGAACCTGGACCGCATTTGCGCTGAGCGCAAACGATGGCCATCCGAGCGCCTCGCGCGGCCGAAACTCACGTCCAACTTGGCCGATACGTGCGCTGAGCGTAAGGGGGTGTGGCGGGACCGACCTGCTCTCCCGCCTCGGGTCTGGCAGGATTCCGGCATGCCGGCCGATGAGCCCCAGGTCCAGTCGACCCCGATCCGCGGTGGGCGCATCGAGTCATTCACGCTCGCGCGCGGTCCGGGCGTGCCGCTCCTCGTCCTGGGAGGCGTCGAGACCGCGTTGCGGCCGCTGGCCGGGACCGAGAACGTCCTCGTCCGCCGCTGGAGCGCGCGAGCCGAACGACGCCCGGTCACTGTCCTCGGCCGGCCGCTTCCCGACCACGCGGCCGAGACCGGTCGCCTCTCCCATCCGCGGGTCATCGCCGATGCAGTCGCCACCGCACTGCGCGACCTGCCCACCCCGATGGCGATCGAGGCCGAATCGGGCGGGGGCCGGATCAGCCTCTGGCTGACGGTCGACCATCCCGAGCTGGTCAGCCGCCTTGTGCTGGCATCGGTCGCGTCGGAGACGCCTCCAGATTCGGAGATGACCGGCCGCATGGCCCAGTGGCTCGAGCTCGCGGAGCGCGGGGCGTGGGGCGAGTTCTTCGCCCGCATGGCGGTCCAGATGAAGCCGGCCGGATCCGTCACAGCCGATGCCTTCGACGTCGCAGCGGGATTCCAGCCGAAGCCGGCCACCCCGGAGCGGTTCATCGGCGAGCTGAAGGCGACCCTCGACCCGTCCTCGTTCGTGACCGACCGCCTCGGCGAGATATCGGTTCCGACGCTGGTGCTGGCGGGTGGGCAGGACCAGGTCGTGCCGCCCGCCTCGAGCCGCCTGGTCGCCGATCGGATTCCCGGCGCGCGGTTCGAGCTCGACCCCGACTGCGGCCACACGGTGCGTTCGTCCCTCAGCGGATACGATCAGCTGGTGGAGACCTTCCTGGCCGAGGGCGACTGACCGATGAGCTCCGAATGGATCCCTCCGGCGCTTGGGGCGAGCGCGACCTGGACCCGCACCTTCAGTGCCGACGAGGTCGAGGCGTTCGCCGCCATCAGCGGCGACCGTAACCCGCTCCATTTCGATGCAGACTTCGCCGCCGCCACGCGCCTCGGCCGGCTCGTCGTGCAGGGCGGCCTCACCACCTCGCTCTTCAACGCGCTCGTCGCCATGCGACTGCCCGGACCGGGCAGCGTCTTCCTCCACCAGGAGTGGGATTACCCAGCCCCGGTCTATGTCGGTGACACGGTGACCGCCGAGGCCGAGGTGATCGAGGCGCGCGCCGACAAGCCCATCACCCGGCTGCGCTGCGTCGCTCGCCGTGACGACGGCACCGAGGTGCTGCGCGGCGAGTGCCTGGTCTACACCATGCGGCCCGATGACCAGCGAGGCTGAGCCGTCCGGCCGCTGGGCCATGCTGGCCCTCCTCTCCGTCGCCGTCCTGCTGACGCTCGCCACCTGGTTCAGCGGATCTGCTGTCGCGCCCTCGCTGGCGCGGGAGTGGGGCATCGACCGGGTCGGCATCGCCAGCCTGACCGTCGCGGTGCAGGTCGGCTTCGCGATCAGCGCCCTGGGCCTGGCGGCTCTCGGCGCGCCCGACGTTCTCGCCCCGCGCCGTCTGATCGCAGCGGGAGCGCTCCTTGCCGCGCTGGCCAACGCCGGCTTCGCGCTGCTCGCCACCGACCTGGCCAGCGCCCTGCCCTTCCGCTTCCTGACCGGCGCCGGGATCGCGGCCGTCTACCCGGTCGGAATGAAGGTGCTGGCCACCTGGTTCCGTGGCCGGCGCGGCCTGGCGCTCGGAACGCTCATCGGGGCGGTCACCCTCGGGTCAGCGCTGCCCCACCTGCTGCGTGCCGGCGGAACGTTGCTGGACGTCGACTGGCGGATCGTGGTGCTGGCAGCGAGCGCCTGCGCCGGCATCGGCGCGTTGATTGCCTTGGCCGTGCACGACGGACCATTTGCCACGCCCGCTGAACGGTTCAGCCCAGCTGTTGCGCGCGCTGCGCTGCGAGAGCCATCGGTCCGGCTGGCGAGCCTCGGCTACCTCGGGCACATGTGGGAGCTGTATGCGATGTGGAGCTGGATCCCGATCTTCCTGGCCGCGTCGCTGGCGGCCTCGGGCTCGGCCGATGCCGGCATCGCAAGCCTAGGCGCCTTCGTGGTGGTGGCGGCCGGGGCGATCGGCTGCATCGGAGCTGGCGCCCTCGCGGACCGCTGGGGGCGCACCGCGCTGACGATCATCGCCATGGCGCTGTCGGGATCAAGCGCGATCGTGATCGGCTTTCTCTTCGGCGCCGCGCCCGCCCTCTTGATCGCGGTGGCGGTCCTGTGGGGCATCAGTGTGGTCGCCGACTCGGCCCAGTTCTCGACCGCCGTCAGCGAGCTCGCGCCGCCGGGAACCGCCGGCTCCGCCCTCGCCCTGCAGACCGCCGCCGGCTTCCTGCTGACGGCCGCCACGATCTACGCGGTCAGCCTCCTCGACCCCGGCGACGCCAATGGCTGGCGGCTCGCCTTCGGGCTCCTGGC
Source organism: Chloroflexota bacterium (assembly GCA_040003165.1). Classification (GTDB taxonomy): domain Bacteria; phylum Chloroflexota; class Limnocylindria; order QHBO01; family QHBO01; genus JALYSK01. The sequence goes on along the minus strand of JBDUDC010000176.1, from coordinate 22 downwards.
GCTGGGGCCGATCGTTGGAATC
>JBDUDC010000175.1:0-3236 GCA_040003165.1 Chloroflexota bacterium | reverse complement strand
CCGACCACGGCGTAATGCATGCGGCGCAACGAGCCCACGTTGCCGGCGATGACGTCGCCGCTGGCGATTCCGATCCCCGTCTGCAATCGCACCCCGGGCATCGCCGGGATCTCGAGCTGCCCCACAGCGGCCTGCATGGCGAGCGCGGCTCGCACGGCGCGCTCGGGATCGTCGGGGTGCGTCACCGGGGCGCCGAAGAATGCAAAGACGCCGTCGCCGAGGAGATCTCCTACTGTGCCGGCCTGCACTTCCACGGCATCGCTGACGACGGTGAGGTACCGATTGAGGAGGTCCAGCGTCTCCTCGGGCGGGTGCTCGGCGGCGAGTGCCGTGTAGCCACGCACATCAGCAGATAGCGTGGAGACGCGACGCCGGTCACCCCCCAGCGAGACGGCGAATGGATCGCGCAGCACTTCGGCCGCGACGCTCTCGCTGAGGTATCGGCCGAGCAGATCCGCGAGCCGATCCTGGAGCGCCTTCGTCCGCAACAGCGAGCGCAGGCGTGCCGACAGCTCAGTCTCGTCGAACGGCTTGGAGAGGAAATCGTTGGCGCCGGCCTCCAGGCCGCGCACCTTGTCCTCGGTGCGATTCAGCGCGGTGAGCAGGAGGATCGGCAGCCCGGCATGCTCGGGTTGGGCGCGCAGCCGCCGGCAGACCTCGATCCCATCCATGCCCGGCATCATCACGTCCAGGCAGACGAGATCCGGCGCGTGAGTCTCGATTGCTTCAAGGGCCGATGCCCCGTCATCGGCTTCGACGACGTCGTAGCCTTGGTGCTTCAGGAGCTTTCTGAGCAGGGCGATGTTCGCTGGCTCGTCGTCGACGGCGAGGATCAAGGGTCGCTCTCGTCTCACGGGAGGTAGCTCTCCACGCTCTGGGCGAATGTCGCGAAGTCGATCGGCTTGCTCATGTAGCCGTCGAATCCTCCCGCCAGGGCGCGCTCGCGATCGCCGAGCATGGCATCCGCGGTGAAGGCGACCACGCGCAGCCCCGCGGCGCGCTCGTCGGCGCGGATCTGGCGGAGCGCCTGCCAGCCGTCCATGTCGGGGAGACCCAGGTCCATCAGCACCAGGTCGGGATGGCGATCAAGCGCCAGGGCGACGCCAGCGGCCGCGGTCTCGCTGGTGAGCACCTCGTGCCCCGCGGCGTGGAGGAGCTTCGTCGCCAGGGCGAGGTTCGCCGGCGTGTCCTCGACCAGGAGGATGGTGGCCATTACGGTTGGACCAGCGGTGCGGCGCCGTGCTCCGCGAGCAGGCGCAGGAGCGGGTCTCGACGGACCGGCTTGCTCAGATGTCCGTCGGCAAGGTCGGGCACATCGGCCGGGTCGACAACGGAAACCACGATGACCGGGATCTGGCTCGTTGATGGATCGGCCTTGAGCTCGCGCATGATGTCATGGCCATCGCGCACGGGCATGAGCACGTCGAGCAGGATGGCGGCAGGTTCCAGGCTCCGGGCCTCGCTGACGGCCGCGCTCGGGCTAGTGGCGGCCACAACCCGATACCCATGACTGGCGAGCATCTTCTGGAGCAGCGGCGCAACCGATGGATCGTCATCCACGCTGAGGAGCACGGTCTCGCCGTCGCGCGCGGGGGCTGGCTGGCCGACGTCGTCAGGCGCGACGCGGCAGTCGAGTGGCAGCTTCACATGGAACACGCTCCCTCGGCCGGGCTCGCTCTCCAGGGTGATCTCGCCTCCCATCACGCGCGCCAGGCGACGGCTGATGGCGAGACCCAGGCCGGTGCCGGGCGACGTTCCCTCGGCCTGGCGGAACTCTTCGAAGATGGCCTCGTGCTGCTCCGCAGCGATGCCGGGTCCCGTGTCGCGCACTGCGACGTGGAACTCGGAGTCACTCGCGCCGCCGGTTTCGAGGTCGACCTCGCCCTGCCGCGTGAACTTGAGCGCGTTGCCCACCAGGTTGACCAGGATCTGGCGCACGCGCTGGCGGTCGAGCACGACTTCAGCGGGAGCTCCCGCATCGTGCCATGCGAGGCGGATCCCCTTCTGCACGGCCAGCGACCGGTGCTGGGCCACCACCGCTTCCACCAGCTCGCGCGGGTCGAAGGGCTCGGGCTCGACGGTGAGCTTGCCGGCCTCGATCTTCGATAGGTCGAGGATCTCGTTGATCAGCCCCAGCAGGTCTCGCCCACCGCGCTGAACCCATCCGAGCGATGCCTGCTGGTCATCATTCAGGGGACCGTCGACGCCCGCCAGCAGCGCGTCGGTGAAGCCGAGGATCGCGTTCATCGGAGTGCGCAGCTCGTGGCTGACGCTCGCCAGGAACCGCGACTTGGCCTCACTGGCGCGTGCCAGCGAGGCGTTCGTCACGCTGAGCTGCTCGGTCAGCGCACGTTCATCATCGAACAGCTTTGCCAGGCGCTCGCTGGTGACATTCAGGCCCCGCGCCAGCGCCCCGAGCTCGTCGCGGTTGGGCACGTCGACGTGCTGTGCCAGGTCGCCGGCAGTGATCCCGGCGAGGGCGCGCTCCATCTTTCGGACAGGGAGGATGAACGCCCACGACAGGAAGTACCCCAGCACCATCGCCACCGCCACGCTGATCGCCGAGAGGCCGATGACCATCGTCGTCAGAAACCCGCGGTCGGAGGCGAACGCGGCCTGCGCCTGCCCCATCTGTTGATCAATTGATCCGATGAGGTCCCGCACCCGCTCTTCCAGGACGTCCGCGGTCATGTGCTCATCGTCGATGTGCGCCTTGGTGGCGGCGGCGATGTCACCCGATCGATACAGCGCCAACACTCTGGCACTCGATGCGGTGAAGTCGTCATTTGCCGCCGTTACGTTTCGCACCAACGCAGCGTCGGCTGAGTCGCCCTGCCCCATGGCGTCGAGCAGGGCCGCGAAGCTCGCCTGCGCATCGGCCATTTCGGTGTTGTGCATGTCGTCCCTGGTGAGGAGTGCAAGGGCCCGGTCGTGGCGCTCCGCCGACACCAGGTACAGCATCTGCTGGCCGCTGGTGGCCTTCTCGTGGAGACGATTCAGCTCAACCACGCGGTCATTCATGCGGCCGATGACCACGAGGCTGAGGATCGCCATCCCGACAAGCAGCAAGGCCCCGATGAGGAAACCGAAGAGCAGCTTCCGGTGGACGCTGGCGTCGATGCGGGCGACGACGTCGACGACCGGGCGCAGCCACCCCGTGAAGCGTGGCAGCCTCGGCTCGAACGGGGTCGTCGCCGGACTACGGTTGCGCGACATTTGTTGGCACCTGCGGTTGG
>JBDUDC010000174.1:0-3239 GCA_040003165.1 Chloroflexota bacterium | reverse complement strand
GTGCGGACCGGGCAACAACGGCGGCGACGGATTCGTCGTCGCGCGGCGACTGGCCGCGGCGGGCGCCCGCGTCCTGGCGGTCCTGGTCGGTGATGCGGGGCGGATCGGCGGGCCGGCTGCCGCGCATAACTGGGCCGTGCTGCAGGCGGTTGCGGCGGGCGGATCGCTCGAGCTCTTCGTGGCCCCGAATCCGGACCTGCTCCTTGCCCTGCGGCCGCGCCTCGCCCCAGTCACGCTGCTCGTCGACGCGCTGCTGGGAAGCGGCGCCAGCGGCCCGCTGCGGGAGCCGATCGCGACCGCGGTCGACCTCGTCAACGCGATCCGGACGCACGCCCTCGCAGCGGACCGGCCGTGCGGTGTGCTGGCGGTCGATGCCCCGACCCGGATTGACATGACCAACGGGTCGTGCTCGGATCCGGTGGTCGCGGCCGATGTGACCGTCAGCTTCCACCGGGCCAAGGCAGGCTTCGCGCTCGACCGCGAGGCGCGCCGCCTGGCGGGGCGCTACTTCGTGGCCCCCATCGGCATCCCGCTGGAGGCGGAGGCCGGGATCGTGCCTCCCGACGGCGAGTACCCGCCCGCGCGCCTGTCGCAGATCAACTGGGAGGAGCCGGTCCCCGTCGAGCAGCGCCGGGTGCGGCCGGGTGAGGGGATCGGGGCTGGGCCGGGGGTCGAGGACTAGGTCCCGGCCGGCTCGCTGCTGCCCGGCCTGGTGACCGGCTCGCCGGCCGCGCAGAGCGGACATTCGGCGGCGGGCCACGAGTCGATCTCGATCGCGCCGAGCGAGACGATCGGGAATGCGGTCTCGAGTGGCCCGCTCGAGCGGTCGACGATGACCGCGCCGGCCAGGGGCTCGGCGCCTGCGGCGCGGACGGCATCCGCCGTCTCGAGCAGGGAGGCGCCGGTGGTCAGGATGTCATCGACCAGCACCACCCGGTCGCCGGTGCCCAGCTCCCAGCCTCGGCGCAACGCCCGACCGCCGGGGACCGGCTCGGCAAAGACCCCACGCACCTCGCCGCCCAGCTGACGCGCGGTCTCGAACGCGAGCAGCACGCCGCCGGTGGTCGGCCCCACCACCACGCTCGGCGAGTACGGCGACAGCGCCTCGGCGAATCGGCGGCAGATCTCGACCGCCAGCGACGGATGCTGCAGGACCGCGAACTTCTCCAGGTAGCGGCCGGAGTGGCGGCCGCTCTTCAGCGCGAAGTGGCCCTCCCGCAACGCGCCAGCCTGCTCGAAGATCTGCTCGATGGCGGTGCCGGTCTGCATCGGCCTACTCGTAGACGGCCGTGAAATCGACCGCGGGATAGCGTTCGGTCAGCGCGTCGGTGACCCACTGCAGCACGTCGGACGGGTCGTAGTACTCGGCGATCGTGCGAGCGTCGCAGACCGACAGGCCGGCGCGATGCGGCTCGAGCTCCAGGCGGGCGCCGTCAGGCAGGTCGGTCATGTCGAGCCCGGTCTCGAAGCGGCCGTCGGCCCGCAGGACCAGGATGTCGTCCGGCTCGTCGAGGAGTGGCAGGTCACCGGTCTTGTGCAGCACCTCCTCGGCGTTCGCCGCGAACTCCCAGAGCACCTGCTTCTGCTGCGCGCTGATCTGGCCGCGGAAGGCATCGGCCAGCTGCCAGAGGCGCTGGGCCGCGAGGATCTCCTGCTGGGTGTGCGGCAGCTCAGCCTGCCAGTCGTCGCCGGCCGCTTCCTCCGCGATCTGCTCCTCGGCCTCGAGCTTGTCGGCCTCCAGCAGGTGCTCGACCGGGTTGCGCGCCGCCTCAAGCAACCACGCGAAGATATCGGCCGGGTTGTACAGCTCCGCGATCTCGTTGAACGAGTCGACCGTCTGCTCCTCGTCGTACCACTCGCTGTCGGCCGGGTCCTGGTAGGTCAGGCGCGTGGTCCACGTCTCGTCGGCGGGGTGATAGACGAGGTAGTCCTGGTCGTCGTCAGCCAGCTTGATGGGGCCGATCTCGCGCAACCGCTCGCGGTTGGCGTCGAAGAATCGGCGCAGCTGCTCCGTTGCTTCATAGAGGAAGTCACGGCGCTCGAGCTCGGCGTCGCTGGCCAGCTCTCGCAGCGCAGTGAGGCGGGGCGACGAGGCGGAAGCCGTCATCGACTAGGGCTTGTACTCGAAGTCGGCGCCCATCCGCTCACGCAGGAAGATGGTGTGCTTGCGGTCGAAGACCGACTCCGCGATCCGATGTCCCAGCCCGCGGGCGCTCGGATCGGCATACAGGCGATCCAGGACCGCGTAGTTCGGCAGGTCCAGGATCACGAGGTTGTCCCACTCGGAGCCCTCGGTCACGTTGAACCAGCCCACAAAATGGATCCCGTAATCGGCCTCGTAACGGCGCGCCTGCCGTGGGAAGAGATGACGCATCCCGCGCTTGAAGAATGCGTCGCGGCCCTTGCGCACGTTGAAGAAGGTGAGCATCAGCGGCATCAGGCGTCGCCCTTCTGCGTCTCGTCGCCGGCCGCGTCGTCCGCGCTGATGATCCGGGTCGCGGGACGAGCAGCGCCCACCGTCCGTCCCCGCCCGCCCCGCCGGCCGGCGAAGAAGACGCGCAGCAGGAAGACGCTGGTCATGCTCACGAAGAAGAGCAGGACCATGTCGATGAAGAGGAGGAAGGCCAGCAACCAGACTGGCCAGTGGAACGTGAAGACGCCGACCGGGACCAGGAGCAGGATGACGGCGAACAGGATCGCCTGGGTGACGAAGCAGCCGAAGCCGGGTCCCTCATTGGGGTCGAGCTCCTCGTTGGTGCGGATCGACAATCGGTCCCTCGTGGCAAACGCGCGGCTGGTACGGCGCTCGGCATGGTCCCATATCGGGCACGTTCACGCTTCGTAGGTCATTCGGCCATCGGCGACGGTCAGGCGAACGAGCCCCGGCAGCTCCATGCCGATCAGGGGCGTGTTGGCCGAGCGTGACGCGAGCGCATCGGCCTCCACCCGCCAGCGTGAAGCAGGATCGAAGACGACGAGGTCTGCCGCTTGGCCGATGCCGAGCCCGCGCGCCTCTCCGATGAGGCCCGCAGGCCCGGTCGAGAGCACCCTGATCAGCGTGCCCACGGACAGGCAGCCGGCCTCCACGGCCGCGAGCCCGAGCGAGAGCGCTGTCTCAAGGCCGATCATTCCCGGCGCCGCGGCGGCGAACTCGACCAGCTTGCGCTCCGGGGGATGCGGAGCGTGGTCGGTGGCGATCGCGTCGACGCTGCCGTCGGCGACACCCTCCAGCAGCGCCA
>JBDUDC010000173.1:0-3241 GCA_040003165.1 Chloroflexota bacterium | reverse complement strand
ACGCGCGCCGGTAGCTCAGTGGATAGAGCGGATGGCTTCGGACCATCAGGTCGCGGGTTCGAATCCTGCCCGGCGCGCCAGATGCAGCGCGACGCCCTGTAACGTGCTTCCCCGTGACCGATGCCGCTCCCCGAGCCTCACGCGGAAGCCCCGGCTGGGCATTGGTCTGGCGCTTGACCTACGCCTTCCTGCGCCTGATCGATCCGTTTCTGCGAGTCTCGTGGCGCGCCGGAACTCTCGGCATCACCTCGCGGCTCGAGGTGCCCGGACGCCGCAGCGGCCGGTCCCGCAGCGTGCTGGTTGGACTGCTGCGGGTCGACGGGCGGTGGTATGTCGGCCATCCCAACGGCCCGGCGGCGTGGACGCGCAATCTCGAGGCCGCCGGCGAGGCACTCATTCGGCCGTGGAGCAGCCTGCCGGTCCGGGTATCGGCCACGAGGCTGCCGGCCGGGCCAGAGCGGGATGCCGCGATCGGGGCGACCGCGGTGCAGCAGCCGTTTCCCGGCAACCTGCTGTATCGCGCCGCCCGACGCCATATCCTGGCGGTCGGCGTCTACTTCCGCCTCGAGCCGATATGAAAGGGCGGTCCCGTCCGGCGGGACCGCCCTTCGAGGCGCCGGCCCCGAGGCCTAGCGACGCGTGACGATCGGCCGGGCGAGGCGCAGGCCGGCGAGCGCTGCCGCGAGCACGAGCAGAAGCCCAACGAGCGCAAGCGGCGAGGCGTTCTGCGGGACGGCCATGGCCGTATTCGGCGCCGCGGCCGAGAGCTGGCCACGAACGGCGCCGGGCTTGAAGTCTGCGGTGTGGACGTTGACGTAGTAGCCGGCCGGGTTGGCGATGATCTTTGCCAGCAGGGCCTTGTCCTGGCCCTCGATGCAGCCCGTGGTGGACCCTGAGAAGCCATCGACATCGAGCGGGACGACGACGTCACCGGAAACCCCCGCCGCGCCGACGTGGATGTGCGACTGGGTGGCGGCCGCGATATTGGTCACGCTGATGTCCCAGCAGACCTTGCCGGTGTCCGGATCGATGGTGATGGTCGCCGTCCCCGCGCCATCGGGATCGCCGGGCGGCGTCTCGGTGGCGCCTCCGGCCAGCGTGGCCGAGAGCGTGACCGTCTTGGCGCTGGCCACGCCGGCGAGCGCGAGGCCCGCGAGTAGGGCAAGGACCGCGGCGATCGTGATCGGGGCGAATGGGCGGGTCCGCATGGGTGCCTCCTTAAGGGCCGAGCAGATGGGCGGGCCGATGGCCGGCGCGCGATGCTCCTATTTCGGAGGCGGTTACGTTTTCGGCGGGGCGTCCTTGGGCAGGTGGTATGGGACGTCGGCGACGATCGTGTTCTTCCGACCGAAGAGGCGCAGCTTGAGCCTCAGTGCGGTCTGGTTGTGTAGCAGGTACTCCCACCAGTGGCGCGGCACGAACTCGGGCAGAACGACGACGATCGGCCGGCGGGGATCCTGGCTCTGCAAGGCATCCATATAGGCCAGCAGCGGGCCCACGAGGCCGCGGTACGGGGACTCCACGACCACCAGCTCGGTGCTGCCGGCCCAATCGGGCCACCGCTCGCGCAGCTCAGTTGCGGTGGCCGGGTCATTCGTGATGTGGACGGCGGTGGCGTGCTTGCTGATCGAGTTGGCGAACGCGATCGCCTGTCGCGCCGGCCGATCGAGTCGCGCGATCGGCACTATCACAATCGGCTCCGCAGCGACCTCGCGCCCCTCGGGGATCCTGTCGAGGCTCAGCGCCGCGTCGATCGAGCGGTAGTGGGACCGGATGCCGAGCATCAGCGCGATCAGCATCGGCGCCATGGCGATGACGATCCATGCGCCGGACAGGAACTTCGTGCTCCCGACAATGAGCGCGATTGCCGCAGTGGTCAGGGCTCCTGCGCCATTGATCGCGAGCCCACGTCGCCAGCCTGGCTCGCGACGGCGCCACCAGCGCACCACCATGCCCGCCTGGGAAAGCGTGAAGGCGACGAAGACACCGAGCGTGTACAGCGGGATCAGCGCGCTGACGCTGGCACCGAACGCGACCAGCAGGACGATCGCGAGCCCGGAGAGCGCGATGATTCCGGTGGTGAACGCCAGACGCTCGCCGCGGAAGGCAAATTGGCGCGGCATGAAGCCATCGCGCGCGAGGAACGAGGAGAGCCGGGGGAAGTCCGCAAAGCTCGTGTTCGCAGCGAGGGCGAGAATGAGGGTCGTCGTGAGCTGCACGAAGATCAGGTACGGCCCGTCGCCGGTGACCTGGCGGGTGATGAGGCTCAGCACGGTCTGCTTCTCGGTGGGATCCGGTACGACGCCGATCGTCTGCGCGAGATAGCTGATACCCAGGAAGAGCGTTCCGAAGATGATTGCTGCCCAGGTCAGCGTGGTCCGCGCATTACGCCACTCGGGTGGCTTGAAGGCGGGCACGCCATCCGAGATGGCCTCCACCCCCGTCAGCGCGGCCGCCCCGGAGCTGAACGCTCGCAGGATCAGGAAGAGCGACAGCCCGCCAGCGGCCTGAGCCTCCTGCGTCCGCCACTCGTGCAACCAGCCGGCGGGCGGCGCGAAGGTCCCAAGCCCGCCGAACACGAACTGGCGGGCCAGGCCGATGCCGATCACCCCGAGGATGGCAGCGATGTAGAGGTAGGTCGGCGCCGCAAAGATCGAGCCCGACTCGCGAATGCCGCGGAGATTGCCGATCATCAGCACCGCAACGATCACGACCGCGATCACGACCCGTTCGTCGAACAGCGAGGGCACGATAGAGGTGATGGCCGCGACTCCCGCCGACACCGACACGGCGACCGTCAGTACGTAGTCGATGAGCAGCGCGGCGCCGGCCGTCAGGCCGGGCAGCACGCCGAGGTTGTCGCTGGCGACGATATAGCTGCTGGCGCCCTGCGGATACGCCTTGATCGTCTGCCGGTAGCTGGTCGCGACGACGGCGAGGATGAGCGCGATGACGAGCGTCAGCGGGACCGTCAGCGAGATCGCGCCCACGGTCGCGAGGATGAGAATCCGCATCATCTCCTCGGTGGCGTATGCCGAGGAGCTGATGTTGTCGGAGCTGAAGATCGCGAGCGCCTTGAGCTTGGTCAGCCGCTCGTGGGTCTCGAGCTGGCTGCTGATCGGTCGCCCGATGAGAATCGTGCGGATCCTGCGCAGGACGGCCTTCCACCCGTGGCGCTCCAGCATCGTCCGCTCGGTGGCGACCAGCCGCCCCTCGTCACCCCGCTCGAACTCTTCCTCGA
>JBDUDC010000172.1:0-3261 GCA_040003165.1 Chloroflexota bacterium | reverse complement strand
GCACGTTCGCGCGGTGGCCGGCGGAGTTCATGAACTGCTCGTGGACGGCAACCGCCGATTGGGCATCGGACTGGCCGGAGTTCCAGCCGATGTTCTCGCCGGCCCAGGCGTAGGAGAGGCCGCTGCTGTCGTACCAGCAATACACCTGGCAGTTGCTGCCGAGGATCTCGTGTGCAAAGTAGTCGCGCTGGATCATGTCCTTGCTCCGCCAGCGCGCAAGTCCGACGAGCGTGCCGTTCTGCTGTAGGGGCGCCATCCCGTTGTTGGAGCGTGCTCCGTTCAGGAGCTGCCAGAGGGTCGCCTCACCGGCTCCCTGGTTCCATCCACTCACGACCTGTGGGCTCCACGCGATCATCGCGGCAGCGACCAGCGTGCTCGCGGCGAGGCCGATGGTGCGGGCCATGACGCGGCGGGGCTCGGGGCGCGCGGGAAGCGTGAAGGGCATACGGCGGGACTCCCTGATCTGCCTGCAGGTGGACTGCTTGACTCTAGGGAGCCGGCGGGCGGGGGTCTGTAGCGCGGTGGTCACGGTCCGGGGGGTGACCTGACCCCTTGGGTCGCGGGCGCCGTATGGGACCATCAGGCCCTCCTCGGTCTTCAGGCCGAGGCGATGAGCTCCTGCTCCAGCGGCGTCCGAAAGCGAGGGATGACGCGCACCGCTCCCAGCCAGGCGCGGACCTCGCCGACGCGCGCCTCGATCGCCACTTCGGCGTCGCCACCAACGTCCTCGAGCAGCCGAGTCACGATCTCGCCGTCCGGGCGCTGGATCCAGCCGCCGACCACGCGGCCGTCGCACCAGATCGTCGGGCCGGCGTTCCCATTCGTGTCGAAGAGCCTCGTCCGGTGCGCGCCCAGGTACCAGCTCCGCTCGGTCCAACCCATGACGGTCGAGTCGAGCGCGGGCAGCAGGGCGACCCACGGGTCGGGCTCGGGCATCGGGCCGAGGTCACCAGCCAGGACGATGCCCGTCGCGCCGTCGAGGTTTACCTCGGCGTGATCCACGGCGGCAAGCGCCTGCCGCAGCTGGCCGAGGGTGAGGCCGCTCCACCACCGCAGATCGGCCTCTGTGCCGGGGCCGAAGGCGGCCAGCCAGCGGCGGACCAGCTCGGCGCGCGCAGCGGACGTCTCCCACTCGTCGAGGCCGCCGCGGATCCACCGGTCCAGGCGGGCCCAGCGGTACTGGCTGCTGAGCCACGAGCCGCGCGGTCGCCCGCGCACGATCCGACCCTCGGCCGCAAGGAGGAAGAGGAGGCGCGTCGAGACGCCGATCGGTCCCTCCCATCGCTTGCCGATGCCGACGCGGATCTGCCTCGCAAGTCCGGGCACCCACTTCGTCAGCTCAACGGCGGTGGCGCTGCCGACCGCGTCGAGCGCGGCCAGCGTCGCCTCCTCGAGCTCCGAGAGCCAGGCTTCGACGTCCGGCGCGACCGCTGCCTCCTCGAAGAAGCCGATGACCCGCCGCCGTTCACGCTCACCGATTCCACGGGTGCAGGCGGCGAGGATGACGCCGGCGAGGTCGAGCGGGACGACGAACATCGTCCGTCGCATCCCGAGCAGCCTGAGCAGCGTTCGCTGCTCGTAGAGGGCCGCCTCCAGGTCTGCGACCGTGAGCCCGTCTGTTCGAGCCAGCGCCGCGAGGTAGACCGAGGCGGGGTCCGTGCCGTGGAGGCCGACCATCTCCGCGGCCGCGATCACGGGAGTGGCTGCCGCACTCGCCGGAGTCAGGTGGTGCCGCGTTGCGAGGCGGGCGCGTCGCTGGGCGACGCCGATCGAGTGCATGCCGCGCAGGCTACCCTCGAATTCAATCAGTCTCGGGGCAGGAGCCGTTTCACGGTCGCGAGGAGCTCCTCGAGCCCAAACGGTTTTGCGAGTGTCGCGGTAGCGCCGAGCGTTCGGCCGGCCTCCTCGAGGTTCGGCGCGGCAGAAAGGACTAGCGTGGCGACGGCCGGCGAATGATCCGCGTCCCGCAGCGATGCGCGGAACGCGAAAGCATCCATGAGCGGCATCATCAGGTCCAGGATGACGAGGTCCGCGCGCCAGCCATCGAGCTGTCCCAGGCCCTCCTGGGCGTTGCTGGCCGCCCGCACCTCGTAGCCCTCGTCGGACAGGATCTCGTCGAGGGTTTCCCGCAAGGTCGCGTCGTCGTCGACAACCAGGACTCGACTACGCCGCGTCATCGGTCTGCCCGGGCTTGGTTGGCAGCCAGACCCGAAATTGCGTGCCGCGGTTCAGCCCGGGGCTGATGGCATCGATCGACCCCGCGTGGCGCTCGACGATCTGGCGCGCGATGTAGAGGCCCAGCCCCAAGCCCTGGACCTCCCCGGCGTTCGGCGCGCGCCCGAACGGTTCGAACAGGTGGCCCAGCGCGTCGGCATCGATTCCGATGCCGTTGTCGGCGACGGTGATTGCGATTCCGCCCCCGTGCGGCTCGACCCCCACCTCGACGGAGCCGCTCGAGTACTTCAGCGCGTTGTCGACCAGGTTGGTGACTACCTGGTCGAGCCGCGTCGCGTCGACCTGCGCGCCGGTCGTGGCGGCCGACCGCAGGTGGAGCCTATCGCCCTGGCCGGCATCGGCAAAGCGCTCGACCACTTCGCGCACGAGCGCCGCGATGTCGGTGGGGCCGAGCGTGAGCTGCGCCGAATCGGACTCAAGCCTGGTGACATCCAGGAGCTCGTTGACGAGGGACGTCAGCCGCAGCGTGGCGTTCGTGAGGCGCCCCAGCGACTTCTGGAGCCGCTCATCGTCGAGCTTGCCCGTCGCGTAGGCGTGCTGCAGCGCCTGGGTGGTGAGATGCAGGCTCGCGATCGGCGTCTTGAGCTCGTGCGAGGCGATCCCCAGGAATCGGTCGCGTGACCGAAGCGCCTCCTCCGCCGCGCGGCGAGCCTCCTCGGCGGCGAGCAGCTGTCGATCGCGCTCCTCGGCCGCGCGCCGTTCGGTGAGGTCTCGCGTGACCTTGGCGTAGCCGTACGTCCTTCCCGTGGAGTCGCGCAGGGCGGTCACGACGACATCGGCCCAGAACCGGGTGCCGTCCTTCCGCACGCGCCAGCCTTCGTCCTCGTAGCGACCCTCGCGCTCGGCTGCGGCGAGGACCCGCTTCGGACGACCCGCGGCCAGGTCTTCCGGCGTGTAGAAGATCGAGTAGTGCTGACCGATGATCTCCTGGGCGCTGTAGCCCTTGATCCGCTCGGCCCCGAGATTCCAGGTCAGCACGCGGCCGTCGGCCGAGAGCAGGAAGATCGCATAATCCAGTACCGCCTC
>JBDUDC010000046.1:0-11048 GCA_040003165.1 Chloroflexota bacterium | reverse complement strand
GGTCGAGCGCGCGATCATGCGGATCACCGGCCTCGACCTGAAGATGGAGCAGTACCTCGCCGGCGAGCGCTTCGTGACGGCCGTCATCGCCGCCCGCAACCGCGCCTTCCTGAATCGAGTCTGGGAGAGCCCGGATCGTCTGCCCAGCCTCGACGAGATCGCCGATCCCGCGAGCTGGATCGCCCGCATCGAGGGGGACGAGCACTGAGCGGGAGCGAGATCACCGTCCTCGCCACGCCCGCATTCGGCTCGCCGTTGCCGCCCGACCAGGTGCAGCGCATCGAGGCAGTGGAGCGGGTGCACTACGTGCCGGTGACCGCCGAGGGCCGCGTCCACGGCGACGCGGCCAATCTCGAGCAGGCGGAGGTGCTGCTGCGCGGCGGAATGAGCGCGTCGGCGCTCGACCATCTGATCGGCACTGCGCCACAGCTGCGCTGGCTGCACTCCTTCTCGGCGGGAGTCGACAAGGTTGTCACGCCGCTCGCGCGCTCGCGCGGACTGATCGTGACGAACGCCCGCGGCGTCTTCAGCTCACCGATCGCCGAGTACGTGGTGATGATGCTGCTCGCCGTTGCCCGTCGCCTTCCGCAGCTGCTCGAGCTGCAGCGCGAGCGCACCTGGCAGCCGCTCCGCGGCCGCGAGCTGCGGGACATGACAGTCGGGATCGTTGGGTTCGGGAGCATCGGTCACGAGGTCGCCCGGCTGCTCGCCCCGTTCGGGCCGCCGATCCTCGCCACTCGGCGCCATCCCGAGCAGGGGGCCGGCGACGCCGCCAATGTCGAGCTGCTCGGCCTCGACCGCCTCGACGAGCTGCTGCGCGCCGCGGACGTGGTCGTGGTGGCGGCGCCGCTGACCGAGGAGACGAACGGCCTCATCGGGGCGCACGAGCTGCAGGAGATGCGCGAGGACGCGTACCTGCTCAACATCGCGCGCGGGCGGCTGATCGACGAGATCGCGCTGCGCCGCGCGCTCGAAGCAGGGTGGATCGGCGGAGCGGTGCTCGACGTCTTCACCGACGAGCCGCTGCCCCCGGATTCGCCCCTGTACGACGCGCCGAACCTGATCATCACCCCGCACACGAGCTGGTCGAGCAACCGGGTGCTCGAGCGGAGCATCGGCCTGTTCGTCAGCAACCTGCAGCACTACGTGGCGGGGGAGCCGCTCGAGAACGTGGTCGACCTCGAGGCCGGGTACTGACCGCATGCAGGTGACGCTCGTCGGCCTGCCGGGCAGCGGCAAGACGACAGTCTTCAATGCGCTCAGCGGGGGACATGCCGAGACGGGAACCTTCTCGGGTGGGCGCGTCGCTCCCAACGTCGGGGTGGTGAAAGTTCCCGATGCCCGTCTCGATGCCCTCTCCGCGCTGTTCGTCCCGCGAAAGACGACACCGGCCGACGTCACCTATGTGGACGTGGCCATCCCGGCGGGGGCGACGCGAGAGGGGACCGTCTCGCCGGACCTGCTTGCCCTGATCCGCAACGCGGACGCCCTCCTCCACGTCGCGCGCGCGTTCGACGACCCGACCGCCACGCTGGCGACCGACCCGTGGCGCGACGTGGACGAGCTCGACCTCGAGTTCGTGGTGGCGGACCTGACCGTCGTGCAGAAGCGCCTCGAGAAGCTGCGGACCTCGGGTCGCCACGGCTCGCCAGGCGAGCGCGAGCAGAATGCCCTCGAGGAGGAGCTGCTGGGACGCATCGAGCCCCACCTGGGGGAGGGCCACGCGCTGCGCGATCTCGAGCTGAGCGACGACGACGAGCGACTGCTGCGCGGGTACCGATTCCTCAGCCAGAAGCCGGTCCTGGTCGTCCTCAACATCGACGAGGGCCGCCTGCCGAATGTGCCGGCCCTCGAGACCGATGGCTCCGCTCGCTACGCGCACCGCTACAGCAACGTCGCCGCACTCGCGGGCAAGATGGAGACCGAGCTGGGTGAGCTGGCCGAGGAGGACGCCCGGGCCTTCATGGATGACCTGGGGATCGCGGAGGCGTCACGCGGCCGGGTGATCAAGCTGACCTACGACCTGCTCGGCCTGCTCAGCTTCTTCACCGCCGGGGAGGACGAGTGCCGGGCCTGGACCATCCATCGTGGCGACACCGCGGTCGATGCCGCGGCCGCGATCCACAGCGACCTCGCGCGCGGCTTCATCCGGGCCGAGGTGGTCGGTCATGCGGACCTGCTGGCTTGCGGCAGCATGGCCGAGGCGCGGAAGCGCGGGCTGCTGCGGGCCGAGGGGAAGACCTACGCGGTGCGCGACGGTGACGTGATCCAGGTCCTCTTCAACGTCGCGCGTTAACGTTGCGCGTTGAGCGGGCTGGCAGCTACGAGAGCTCCACCTCGGCGATGATCGACCGAAACTCCTCGCTCGGCTCGACCAGGAAGGTCTCCTCTTCGGTGGCGCCGACGCTCATCGAGGCGGTCAGCTTCCCGTCGCTCACATAGGTGAAGCCGTGATTCCGCTCGAGCTCGCGGGCGATCGCCTCCACCAGCGTGTCATCCTCGAAGGTGTCGATGACCGCCTGCCGGGCCTCGACCACGAGCTCAGCAAAGTCCTCGGGCGAATGCTCGCGCTCGCTCACCAGGATCGCATCGGTCAGCAGGTCGGTGGCGCCCTCGTGGAGCTCGTAGAAGAAGAGTTGCATGATCGACACCGATGATAGACCGATGTTGAACCGACCGACGCCGCTCGACCTGCTGGTCGTGGGCGGCCTGACGGTCGACTACTTCGGCGAGCGCAGCGCCGCCGGCGGGTCAGTCCTGCACGCGACACGGGCGGGCGTCCATGCCGGCCTGCGTCTGGCGGCCCTCACCGCCGCCGACTCCGAGCCGGATGCGATCGCCGGCCTGGCGGAGATCGCCGCCGCCGGACGGCTGCTGAACGAGCCGGCGGCCACGACGATCGGCTTTGGGCACCGCGAGACGCCAAGCGGGCGGGTCCTCACCTTCGAGGCCCGGGGCGCGTCGATCACCATCTCGGCGGACCAGATCGACTCGCTGCAGCCCGACGCCGTCCTGCTCGCCCCGGTGGCCGCCGAGATCGACCCCCCTGCCCTGGCGAGCAGCGCGGGGGACGCGGCGCATCCGCTGCGCGCGGCGATCCTGCAGGGCTGGCTCCGGGTCCTGGAAGTGGGCAGGGTGGTGAGGCCGCTGCCCCTGGGCCGCCTGCCGGCCGAGCTGGTCGCCGCGCTCAGCGAGCTTGCGTTGCTGGTCGCGTCGCGCGAGGACCTGCAGGCCGACGCCTCGGATCCGCAGGCCCAGCTGGTCGCCCTTCGCTCGGCGATCGGACCGGGTCCCATCCTGATCGTGACCGATGGGGTGGAGGGCGCCTGGTTCGACGCCGCCGAAGGGATCGGCCACGTGCCGGTCCCATTCCGCGTCGACGACGTTCCGACGGTGGGCGCCGGCGACGCATACGCCGCGATCCTTGCCGTCCGGCTGGCCGCCGGATCAGTCCGGCTGCGGGATGCGATGGCCGATGCCGCCCGAGCCGCGGCGGAGATCCTCGCCGCGCGCCGCATCGCGTAGGGCGCAGCGCGTCGGCGTCTGATCAGGCCACGCGCTGGCGGGCGGCGCGTCGGTCCGATGCTGCAACCCAGCGTCGGAGTCGCCGCAGGCGTGACTCGACGCGCAGGCGGACCGCACCGATCGCCTGCGGGCTCCCGCCACGCCCTAGCGCGAAGGCGATGTCGAGCACCCGTGACGCGGCGCCCGCGGCCTCGAGCGCCCCGGCGAGGTCATGGCGATGCCGCTCGCGAATTCGGGCCACCTCGATCCAGGCCGTGGCGGCTTCCAGCGAAGCGCGACGGGTTCCGTCTCGCCACAGCGCCTCGGCCCGGCTCGACTCGCCCGCCGCGATGAGGAGCCGAGCCGCCAGCCGCCGCAGTGTCGATGCCTCGCTTGGGTCGGCGCATGCCGCCAAGCCCAACTCGAGCAGCTCCAGCGCGTCGGCGGCGGCGCCGAGGCGCAGCAGGTCGATGGCCATACCGTGCGGGTCGAGCATCGTTGCATCGCGCCAGGCGCCGGCTCGCAGCCGGAGCACCTCGGCCTCGAGCAGAGCGAGAGAGACGACGTCCTGCAGGTTGTGGTCGAGCACGTCGGCCAGCAGCTCGGGCGAGCCGCCGCGCAGGTAGTCGAAGTATCGTCCCGGGACATCGGCGCCCCCCACGTCCGAGTCGCGCCGAACCCCGAGGACTCCAGACTCCACCTGGCTCAGGCGGGCGCCGCCCAGCCGGCGCCGCCAGAGGCGCCGCGCAATCGGCAACAGATCGTCGTGGAGTGTGGGCAGGGCTGCCTGCTCTCGGAAGAGGCCATGCACCGTCAGGCGGCTCGCCAGCATGGGGAGGTCGAAGGCGCGGCCGTTGTAGGTCACCACTCGCTCGGCGCGCGCCAGCTCGGCCGCCACGCGCCGCAGGAGCGCCGCCTCGTGCGGGTAGTCGGGGAGCAGGTACTGCCGCACGGCCATGCGATCACCCTCGATCCAGGCGAGGCCGGCGAGGAAGATGACCGTGCCCGCCCCGGTCGAGAGCCCGGTCGTCTCGGTGTCGAAGTAGCAGCCGGTTGGCAGCGGAGCAAGGGCCGATGCCACGCCCGGCGGCAGCGTGGCCCGCCGCTCGACAAGCAGCACCGTCCCGGTCGGGTCGACGGTGAGCCGCGCGTCGAACCAGCGCGCCAGCGTCTCTGTGCGATCGGCCACCGGCCGCCGCACGGGCAGCGGGGCACGTTCGGCCCGAACGCTGGATAGGCGCTCGATGAGGCTTCGGGCCGTCACCTCAGCGCAGCGCCATCAGCAGCTCGGCAGCGGCCGCCTTGCCTCGCGCGCCCACCTCCGCTGCAGGCCCGACGCAGGAGGGGCAGCCCTCGACGCACGGGCAGTCGGCCACCAGCCGGCTGCTGGCATCCACCAGCTCCCCGAGCAGGCCGAAGAGGCGCTCCGCCAGCCCGACACCGCCGGGCACGGCGTCGTACACGAAGAGGGTCGGCCGCTGCGTGAACGGGGCCTGCGCCTGGGCAAGCACTCCGAGATCGCGCACGTCGCACATCAGCAGCAGCGGTGCGGTGTTGCGGATCAGGCGCGCGAGACCGATCAGCGCGCCGTCGAGGGTCTCCCGATCAAAGCGCGAGGCCGCGGCATCGGGCACCACCAGCCAAGTCGCCGCGGTGTGCATCTGCTGCTCGGGCAGGTTGATCGGACCCCAGCCCACGTTCTCGTGACTGTGGAACTTGATCTTCTTGAAGAGGGTGGCGTGCCAGGCGACCATCACCTCACCGCGGGCGCGCTCGGCGCGCGGATCGGCCTGGTCGAGCACGTCGAGCACCTTGAGGGTCACGCCGAGGTCGGCATCGGTGTAGTAGTCGACATCGACGCGGGTCACGTAGGCCTTGCGCTCGGCCCAGTCGAGCCGGTCGACGTGGAACTGGACGCCGGCGTGGATGTAGATCGCCTGCTCGTGGACCAGCATTGGGGCGGCGAACAGGTCGACCTCGCCGATCACCCGGTGCCGGTCGCCGGTGGTATCGACGATCACCACATTCTCCTGGGCAGCGCTCCGCAGGCTGAAGGAGCTGGCAGGGAAATTCTCCTGGCTCCAGTAGTAGCGATCGTCGCTGGCCCGCCGCAGGAAGCCATCCTCGGCCAGTACCTCGAGCAGGGTGGCCGTCTCGTCCAGTCCAAAGCGCTCGTCAGCGGGGACGGGCAGCTCGAAGGCCGACGCCTTGAGGTGATCGAGGAGCAGATGCAGGTTGTCCGGGTTGACCAGGCCGTGCTCCGGCGACCGGTCGAAGAAGTAGTCAGGGTGCGTCGCCAGAAACTGGTCGATGGGCGCCGACGAGGCGACCATCACGCTCAGGCTGGTGCCGTTGCGCCGCCCCGAGCGGCCCATCTGCTGCCAGCTGCTGGCGATCGTGCCCGGATAGCCCACGCTGATGGCCGCGTCGAGTCCGCCGATGTCGATCCCGAGCTCCAGCGCGTTGGTGGCGACCACGCCGCGCACCCGCCCGTCACGCAGCCCGTGCTCGATCGCGCGCCGTTCGTTGGGCAGGTAGCCGCCCCGGTAGCCATGGATAACCGATGCGTGCCCCGGCTCAGCCGGCAGCGACTCGCGCAGGTACGTCGTCAGGACCTCGACGGCGGTCCGGGAGCGGGCGAAGACGATCGTCTGGACCCCGTCGCGAATCAGGCGCTCGGCCAGTCCCTGCGCGGTGAGCAGCGCGCTGGCGCGGATCCCCAGCTGCGGGTTGACGATTGGCGGATTGGCGATCACGACGTGCTTGCGGCCGCGCGGCGCGCCG
The DNA here is from genome assembly GCA_040003165.1 of Chloroflexota bacterium. Lineage (GTDB taxonomy): Bacteria > Chloroflexota > Limnocylindria > QHBO01 > QHBO01 > JALYSK01. The sequence goes on along the minus strand of JBDUDC010000046.1, from coordinate 4,760 downwards.
TTGTCGTCGATGAGGTCGACGGGGGCCTCGAGCAGCCGCTCCGCGAGCTGCTGGGGATTCGCGATCGTGGCGCTGGCGCAGATGAAGATCGGATCTGCCCCGTAGTGGCGGCAGATGCGGCGCAGCCTGCGGATCACGTTGGCGACATGGCTGCCGAAGAGGCCGCGGTAGGTATGCAGCTCATCTACGACGACGTACTGCAGGTTCTCGAAGAGCTTGAACCACTTGGTGTGATGCGGAAGGATCGCCGCGTGGAGCATGTCCGGGTTTGTGATGACGACCTGCCCGGCCGCACGCACCACGCTCCGCACGTTGGCCGGAGTGTCTCCGTCGTAGGTGCTCGTCTTCAGGCCGATGCCGCTGCTGTCCGCCAGGGCGCGGAGCTCCGCCAGCTGGTCCGCGGCAAGCGCCTTGGTGGGGAAGAGGTAGAGCGCCCGCGTCGACTCGTCACGCGCGATGGCGTCGAGGACCGGCAGGTTGTAGCAGAGGGTCTTGCCCGAGGCGGTGGGCGTCACGACGCAGAGATTCCGACCCGCGCGCGCGGCCGCGAACGCCGCCGCCTGGTGCGTGTAGAGCGCCTCGACCCCGCGACGGTGGAGCGCGTCGACCAGCCGGGCGTCGATCTCGCTCGGCCACGGCGCGTAGCGCGGTGGCTGGGGCTCGAAGACGCGATGCGCCGCGATCAGCGGCTCGACCGCGGGATGGGCCAGGAGTGACTCGATGGCGGCATCGGCGGTGGCTGGGCGCGCGGTTAGCATCGGTGTCTCCTGGCGTGAAATCGAATGTACGTTCGATCGAGACTAGCACGCCTGTTCGGTTTGGGGGCCAAAGTGTGGATAATTGGCGCAGCTTTGGTTGACGCTGTGGAAAAGCGGTCCCTAGACTGGCGATCCAGATGACTGTCGAAGCTGCCGTCCCGTCGTCGGGTCCCGCCGCAAAGCGGCCCGATCGTCGCCTGCGCCTGCCCGCCTCGCGCGGCGGGCTGACGTGGCTGGCGGTCCTGGTCCTCGTGGGCGCGTTCCTCGCCGTTCAGCTGGGCCGGCAGATCTACGTCAACTGGGAGATCTCGCGCCAGGCCGACGACGTCCGTGCGCAGATCGTCGCCGTTGCGGCGCAGAACGACGCCATGCAGCGCGAGCTCGACTACCTGCGCTCGCGGGCGTACGTCAGCAAAGAGGCGCGGCGGCTCGGTAATCTAGGAGCCCCTGGCGAGCACGCCGTCATCATTCCGGCCGGCGCGGAGGTGGCCGTCCCAGCCGGTGCGCTCGCGCCGACCAAGACGCCTCCCTCCATGCTGGAGCAGTGGCTGGATCTCTTCTTCGGCCGCTAGCCGGATCGTCCTCGACATCGGCCGTTTGTAAGAGCGCACCGCGACAGGTCGCCTGTCGCGTCATGGCCGGCATGGCACGCAGAGTGCTTGTAGCCGCGCGACGTAGTCGGTGTCTGACCGGCCGCGTTTCTAACAACACGTAACGTAGGTTTGGGATATGGGCTTCTTGGCGTGGATTATCTTGGGGGCGATCGCCGGCTGGATTGCCGGCCTGCTGGTGAAGGGCGACGAGGGACTCGGGGTCATCGGGCACATCGTGCTCGGCATCGTCGGCGCGCTCGTCGGTGGCTTCCTCGGCCGGGTCCTGCTGGGCAACAACCCGGTCGATGGCGCCTTCGACATCAGCTCGATCGTGGCGGCCGTCATCGGCGCCATCATCGTGGTGCTGGTTGTCAGCATGGTCATGGGACGGACACGGACCGGCCGCGGGGCCATCTAGCGGGTCCTTCCCCACAGCGAACGAGAGGAGGCTCGCCAACGGCGGGCCTCCTCTCTGGTGTGCCGCAGACTGACCGCAGTCGGCGCGGTGCAGAATGCGGCCGATGTCAGCTCGCGTCCGACGCATCGCCCGCGCTGCGGTGGTCGTCGTCCTCCTGCTCGGCATCGCCTACACGACCTACGTCGGCTACGAGGCGTCGCGCCAGGCGGTGAACGTCGATGAGCATCGGAGCCGGGATTGCCGGACGCCCGACCTCATCGAGGGCTGGAGCTACGAAACCATCAACTACCCGATCGAGGACGACGCGGCCGTTCGGGGCGCGAATGCCGACATGCGCAACTGCGCCAGCCAGGGGGTGAAGGCCGGCACCGAAGTGGTCACCTCCGACGGAATCCGGATCGCCGGCTGGTATGTTCCGGCCGCCGACGGTTCGGGTCCGCAAGCGCCGACCATCATCCTGGTCCACGGCTATGCAGGCGACAAGAGCGGCATCCTGAAGTACGGATCAGCCCTGCACGACCATTACAACCTCGTCGCCTTCGACCAGCGCAACGGAGGCCGCAGCACTGGCGCGCAGACGACCCTCGGGGTGCTCGAGCAGAACGACGTACGGGCCATCGTCGACTGGGTCGAGCGAACGAAGAAGCCCGTGCATCTCGCGCTGTTCGGCAACTCGATGGGGTCGGCTGCCGCGATCGGCGAGGCGCGCCACGACCCGCGCGTCGAGGCGCTCGCCCTGGACTCGATGCACACCCGCATCGTCTACCAGTTCGAGCAGCGGCTCACAGCGGCTGGCCATCCCGCATATCCGGGGACCTGGGCCACGTTTCTGGGGACCTGGTTGCGCACCGGCGTCCGGTTCGGATCAGCCGATCCCGCTGACGCGCTGGCCGACATGGGCTCGCGACCGATCATGCTCACCCACGGCACCGCCGATACCGAGGACCTTCCCGCTCGCACCCAGGCCTTCTACGACGATGCGAAGGCTGCCGGGCTGACCATCGAGCTGCACTGGTGCCCGGGCGCCGGCCATGGGCATGTCGACGACGTCTGCTCGCAGCAGCTCGGCGCCTGGCTCGTCGATTTCTTCGGGCGGGCGTTTCCGCGCAGCTGAGCCCCCCCGGCGTCCGCGGAGCCGTGCGGATGGACTTCAATTGCGCCTGCAATCGACATGCGACACCGTCATTGGCGGGTATGGTTTCCTTACATCTCGGCTCGTTCCGCGGCTCAACCTGGCCCGATCGGCCTTGCACGGAGGCTGTCCATGCGCGTCGTCGTTACCGGGGGGAGTGGAAAGCTCGGCCGGGCCGCGGTCGACGAGCTCGTGAGCCACGGGCACGAGGTTCTCAACCTCGACATCCAGGCGCCCAGGGACGCGCGTGTCCCGTTCACCCGCACCGACTTCACCGACTTCGGGCAGATCGTCGGCGCGCTGATGGGCCTCGACAGCCGCCCGTCGGGCGCCGACGCGGTCGTCCACCTGGCCGCGATTCCCGCATCGGGCATGACCGCGAACGCCGCAACCTTCCGGAACAATGCCGTGAGCAGCTACAACGTCTTCGCGGCTGCGCGCCTGGCCGGCATCAAGAACATCGCCTTCGCTTCGAGCGAGACGGTGCTGGGGCTGCCCTTCGACGAACCACCGCCATACGCGCCAGTCGACGAGGACTACCCCGCGCGCCCGGAGTCCACCTACTCCCTCGGCAAGGTCCTCGATGAAGAGATGGCGCGACAGTTCTGCCGGTGGGACCCGCAGCTGAAGATGATCGGCCTCCGCTTCTCAAACGTCATGGAGCCGGGCGACTACGCCGCCTTCCCGAGCTTTGACGCCGATCCCCAGATCCGACGCTGGAACCTGTGGGCCTACATTGACGCTCGGGACGGTGCCCAGGCGATCCGGGAGGCTCTGGAGCTCGACGCGACCGGGATGGACGTCTTCATCATCGCGAACGCCGATACGGTCATGGGCCGATCGAGCAGCGAGCTCATGGCGGAAGTCTTCCCCGACGTGCCGGTGCGGCATCCGCTCGGCGAGCACGAGACGCTGCTCTCCATCGACAAGGCGCGGCGCGTCCTCGGATATGAGCCGCAGCACTCCTGGCGCGACGCGGGATAGGTGCTGAATCTCGGGGGTCTCGCACGCCGGCTCTCGACCACCGCGACCCCGATACGATCCTGGTCATGGAGCGCGGCGCGATCGTGGAGCACGGAAACCATGACGAGCTCCTCGCCAGGAGGCGCGCGTACTCCGACCTCTACAACAGTCAGTTCGTGGCTGCCCTGGCCGAGGCGGTCTGACGCCCGAGCGAATCGACTGGTACCGCCGTCGTCTCTACTTGACCCAGAGCTGGTCGAAGAGGATGCCCCACTCCGGGTGGTGCTGATAGTTGCCGATCCGGGCCGACACGGTTTACCTTGAAGATCACGGACGTGGCCCGTCCCAACCGTCTGGTCTGGAGCGACGGTATGCCGCTTGGATTGTTCAAGGGAGAACGGACCTACCGTCTCGACGAACGCGACGGCGGCACGGAGTTCTCGATGACCGAGCAGTTCGGTGGTCTCTTGTCCGGTCTTATCACCAGAGCCATCCCCGACCTGACGGACTCATTTAACCTGTTCGCTGACAGTCTCAAGAGCGCCGCAGAGGTCAGCCCCGCGTGATCAACCCGGCGTGAACTCGCCGCCTCCGTTCTGAGCACACGATCGACGCCAGTCATCTGCCCACTGTTCGCCTTGGGCCGCCACTGCGCCCCGTCGGCTTTCGGCCGACAAGTTCACACAGGGTCTATCGCTCGCTGTTCGAACGAGTCCGCGACACGATCGGCCGCGTGTGTCACTCCTGTGGGGCCAAGCGGTTCGGCGCGGTGCTGTTCGATAGTCATGCGCTGTAAGAGCCGCGGTTGCCGCTCTGGATCACGCTCGTTAATCTTGCCAGGCGCGGCGGAGTAGCTCAGTGGTAGAGCAGGGGACTCATAAGCCCTTGGTCGGTGG
>JBDUDC010000171.1:0-3286 GCA_040003165.1 Chloroflexota bacterium | reverse complement strand
TCTCGATCAGGCGACCTCGGTCGCGAGCCAACGTCGCGGAGTCGCACTGGTGTTCGCTCCGACCGGGAGCGGGTGGCGGCAATGGCTATGCGCATCGCCTCGAGCGCGTCGCGAGGCGTGCATGGACTCTCGATCTCCCCCCGAGCAAGGCGCAGGAAGGCGAGCAGCTCGGCACGGTAGGCGGCCTCGAATCGCGTCAGAAAGCTGGTCCAGGCCGGACCGGGCATCGCCAGTCCGTCGGCGTCGAGCGAGCGCAGCGGCGTGCGCGGCGACAGGCCCACGGTGATGGCGTCCTTCGAGCCGATGATCTCCATTCGTATGTCATACCCGCGCGGGTCGTGCCTGGTTTGGCCCAGCACTGCGAGGGTTCCGTCGGCAAGGGTCAGGATGACGGCCCCGGTATCGACATCGTCGTGCTCGCCGAAGACCGGGAAGCCGCGCACCGAGCCCGCGGCGTATACCTCCTCGACTTCCTGGCCGGTCACCCAGCGCAACGCGTCGAAGTCGTGTATCGACGAGTCGCGGAAGAGGCCGCCGGAGGTCGGAATGTACTCGTCGGGTGGAGGCTCGTGGTCATGCGCGACCAGGCGAACCAGGTAGACGGTCCCCAGCTCCCCGGTCCCGACCATCCGTCGCGCCTCAACGTATGCGGTGTCGAAGCGGCGTTGAAAGCCCACCTGCACCGCAACGCCGGCCTCTTCGATCCGATCCACCAGCGCCTCGGTCTCGGCAAGGTCGAAGGCGAGCGGCTTCTCGACGAAGGTCGGCAACCCGCGCTCGATCGCCATCGCGACGAGTGATGCATGCGCGTTCGTCGACGCCGCAATCACCGCGGCGTCGCTCGAATCGAGCGCCTGCTCGACGCTCGCGGCCAGCCGGCCCCCGATCGCCTCCGCGCCGGCCCGGGCGCGACCGGAATCGGCATCGGCGACGATCACCTGCTCGACGTCATCCTGTGCGGCCAGCAGCCGACCGTGCAGCTGCCCGATGCGGCCCGAGCCGACCAGCGCAATCCTCACGCGCATCCGGTCGCGACGCCCTCGGGGGCGTGGGCGGGGGGCCGGCCGGGACGACTGAGACGCTCGCTCATCGGCTCCTTGGCTGGTGGTGGGTACCGGGGGCGCGTTCGGCACGCCGATCGCGCAATCGATTACGCAGCATAGCCAGCGCGCCGCCGGCGAGCAATACCATCAGGACCCCGTCAGGGGCCCTCGACCGCGACCACCGAGGTCACGACAAACTGCTGCCGGCAGCCGTCCACCACCGACTGGCGGCCCGCGTAGTAGAGCTCCTCCTCGGGGCTCGGCGTCAACCGGCACGAGGCAGACGCGTGGTCGTCGAAATGGCCAGTCAGCTCGAGCCACTTTCCAGTCCACGCCGGATCCGGATTGACCCCCGGCGCGAGGACGACCGAGGAGCTCCAGCCGTCGAACCCCTCGAGCGCGGTGACGGCGATCTGATTCGCCCCGGGCGTGGCGAGCCAGGCCGGGCGGCCGGCGTCGCTCGCTCCGAAGCAGCCATCGCATCGGGGAGACCAGGCCCGGAAGGTGATCGGCGTGGAACCGAGGCAGGCGACCGCAAGCGCGTGGTCGAGAACCATGAAGTCGACGGCGTTGGCAGGAGGTGAGCCGCATTCGCCGGGGGCCGGACTCGGCGCGGCTGTCAGCAGGGGGCGCTTCTCGGCCGCCCATGAGCCGTCCGCCGCCAGGTGCCAGAAGACCGGGTTCTGTCCCCGCAGCGTCGGACGGTAGCCGACCACGACCACGCCCGATGGGCCGGCGGCTGCGACCCGCGGCAGCCCACCGAATGCGCCGGGCAGGGGCGAGGGCACCCACCCCCCGCGCGCGCGGATCCATGTCATCGGCCGCTCCGTCGACCGCTCCCAGCCGATCGCGACCGCCCGCCGGCCATCGCTGACCATGGTCGTGACGACAGCGTCGTCGAGGGCGTGGGTGTCAGGCTCGCGGCGCCAGGTGAGCTGCTTGTTCTTGACCTCGCCGGTCCATAGCCGACGAGCTCCGGTTCCCGAGTCGACGTCGGTGCCATTCCACACCGCTCCAACCGATACCACCTGGGAGCTCGGACCGCGGGGACCGTCGCTGACCGCGGCCCACGTCCGGGCATCGGCGGAGAAGATGGCGACCGGCTCGCTGCCACGCTCCCCCCCGGTGTCCCAGGCGTAGAAGCCGCCCGGGCCTGCCGCGAACCGAGGCCACCCACGCGACGACATTCCGCTGGCCGCGGTCTCGCGCCACGTGATGCCCTCCTCGGAGAACCAGAAGGTGGTGTCCGGCTCGCCGGAGCCAGACGCAGCCAGCAGGTAACCCTTGTCGTTCCCGGTGATCTGCGTGGGATTGATGGGCGCATCGGTCGGCATCTTTCCAAGGGCGGTCCATTTCAGCCCGTCGCGCGACTGCCAGACCGCAGTGCCGGGCGTGGCTGCACGGCCGACGCTGAGCAGAGCGAGCCAACCGGCCGGGCCCCAGCTGGCCACGACGCCGTCGTACTGCGAGGGCGCGAGACCTGCCTTGTGCCATGTCCCACCGTCTGTCGAAGCGGCGACCAGCGGACGGGGACCCTCGTTCGACAGCGCCGCTCCGAATCCGAGCGCCAGAAAACCATCTCCGCCGGCGGCGACGGTCCAGATGTCGCCACCGGCTGGCGCCGGCGGGGCTTCGACCCGTTCGATCTGCTCCGCTCCGCCCCCGGTCGAGGCAACCCAGCCCTGGGAAGGAGCGATGATGTGCAGCCAACCGGGGTCGGGCGGCTGTCCGGAGGTCTCCTCGGCGAACGCCACGCTGCCCGCGCCCAGGACCCCGAGCTTGATCGCGCCGGGCTCCGGTTGGGCGCGGATGGTCACATCGGTCGTGGCGCGAACCCATAGGCTGTACGAGGAGTCGGCGCTTGGCGCTGGCGGCGGGCTGCCGGGTGCCAGGGTGACCTCGCGCAGCAGGCGTGGCGGCGGCCAGATGACCGCACTCTCAGTGCTCGAGGCGGTGGGGTTCGGCGACGGTGTCGGTGACGCCGCGCCGGTCACCCCTGGCGTCTGGGGCAGGAGCTTGGCCAGCGCGATCAGCAGCCCGGCGACGAGGGCGAATGCGGCGAGCCCCACCACCAGGCGCTCGCCCGCTGCACCGCTGGTGCGTTGGCCTTCGCTGGGCTCCAGGCGAAATGGGTCGCGATCGGTCATCGGTCGCCCGATGGTACGCCGCGGGCGTCCTCACCCTCGGCAGGGGGCTAGACGAGCCCAGCCAGCTCCTCGGGGCAGACCTCGGCGATGCGGCCA
>JBDUDC010000170.1:0-3296 GCA_040003165.1 Chloroflexota bacterium | reverse complement strand
TAGCCCTCGGCCGGTCGAGAGCGCTCCGGGCGCGAGATGTCGCCCATCGGGATCTTGTAGGGCACCAGGTGGCGCAGCTTGGGGAGGACGAACTTCCGCGCGCCCATATTGCGGGGCTCTTCCTGGACCCAGGCGAAGCTCTCGATCTTGGGATAGCGCTCCAGCAGGTGACCCAGCTCCTCGCTGGGGAAGGGGTAGAGCCGCTCGACGCGGATGATGGCCACGTCGGTCGCCTGCTCGAGCTCCGGTGAGAGCGCGAGGTCGTAGTAGATCTTGCCGCTGCATAGCAGGAGGCGGCGCGCGCGTCGGGCGGCGTCGGGGACTGCGAATCGCGGATCGTCGAGGACCGCGCGGAAGGCGCCATCGGTCAGGTCGGAGAGCGACGACGCGGCCTGCGGCAGCCTCAGCAGAGACTTGGGCGTCATCACCACCAGGGGGCGCAGCTCGCGGTGGCGCGCCTGGCGGCGGAGGAGATGGAAATACTGGGCCGGGGTGGTGGGATAGACGACCCGGATGTTGCCCTCGGCACCGAGCGCCAGGAACCGCTCCAGGCGCGCCGAGGAGTGCTCGGGGCCGGAGCCCTCGTAGCCATGCGGCAGCAGCAGGGTGAGGCGCGAGGTCTGGCGCCACTTGGCGAGCCCCGCGATCAGGAACTGGTCGATGATGATCTCGGCCCCGTTGACGAAGTCGCCGTACTGCGCCTCCCAGATGACCAGCGCATCGGGGGCGGTCACCGCGTAGCCATACTCGAATCCCAGGCAGGCGTACTCGCTCAAGGGCGAGTTGTGCAGCTCGAAGGCCGCCCGCGCACCGGCGAGCGCCCGAATCGGCGTATAGGTGTCGCCCGTCTCGACGTCGCGCCACGCCTGGTGGCGCTGGCTGAACGTTCCGCGCACGGTGTCCTGGCCGGTCAGACGGATGGGCGTCCCTTCGACGACGAGCGAGGCGAAGGCGAGCGACTCTGCGTGACCCCAGTCGATGCGCGGCTCCCCCGCGTCGAGAGCGGCCAGCCGGCGCTCGAGCTGCTTTGCGAGCTTGGGGTTGATGGTGAAGCCTTCGGGCACGCGATGGAGGCCGGCGTTGAGGGTTTGGAGCACGTCGGCCGGCACTGCGGTGGCCGGCTCGCCCACGTCCTCGGGTAGCAGCTGCTCGGAGCCGCGGTCGAGCTCACCCTCGCCCGCTTCGCTTCCCTTGCGCAGCGCCGCCTGGCGGGCGGTCATCTCGCGATTGGCCTCGCGCAGCTGCTCCTCGGCCCGCTCGCGGGTGACAACGCCAGCGTCGACGAGCACCGCCCGATAGATCTCGCCCACGGTCGGGTGCTCGGCGATGCTCGCGTACATCGTCGGCTGCGTGTACGACGGTTCGTCGCCCTCGTTGTGGCCGTAGCGCCGGTAGCCGACCAGGTCGATCACCACGTCGCCGCCGAAGCGGCCGCGATAGAGCATCGCCAGCCGCGCCGCCGCGAGGCACGCTTCGGGATCGTCGGAGTTGACGTGGATGATCGGCGCGTCGAAGCCCTTGGCGAGGTCGGAGGAGTAATCGGTCGAGCGCGCGTCGCGCGCATCGGTGGTGAATCCGACCTGGTTGTTGGCGATGATGTGGACCGTCCCGCCGGTCGCGTAGCCGGGCAGGCGCGCCAGGTTGAAGGTTTCGGCCACCACGCCCTGGGCGGCGAAGGCGGCGTCGCCGTGAATCAGGACCGGCAGGGTGATCGTGTGATCGACGCTCGGCTCCGGCCGAGAGCGATCGGTCTGCTCCGCTCGAGCGCGGCCTTCGACCACCGGGTCGACCGCTTCGAGATGGCTCGGGTTGGGGGCCACCGCCACGCGGATCTGGCCGTCCGCCTGGGTTCGGTAGGTCCCCTCCGCGCCGAGGTGGTACTTGACGTCGTCGAGCCCGCCCTTCGGCGCGAGCTTCTCCGGGCCGGACCGTCCCGCCTCGAACTCCGACAGGATCGCCTCGTAGCTGACGCCCACGATGTGGGCGAGCACGTTGAGCCGCCCGCGGTGGGCCATCCCGATGACGACCTGCCGCGTTCCGGCGTCGCCCGCGTCGTTGAGGATGCGATCGAGCATGGGGACCATCGCGTCGAGCCCCTCGATGCTGAACCGCTTCTGGCCCAGGTAGGCCTTGTGCAGGAACCGCTCGAGATTCTCGACGCTGATCAGGCGGGCGAGGAGCGCCCGCCGTTCGTCATCGGTCAGTGGCTGGCGATGCTCGCCCGCCTCGATCACCTGGCGCAGCCAGACGCGCTGCTCGTGGCTGCCGATGTGCTCGACCTCGTACGCGATCGTGCCGCAGTAGGTCTGCTGCAGGTTGGGGAGAGCATCCGCCAACGTCTCGCCCGGGACGTAGATGCGCAGCAGCTCGGCAGGGATGCGCGCCATGCTCTCGGGGGTCAGGCCGAGCGGACCGGGGTCCAGGGCGGGGTCGCCGGGAGGGTCGCTGCCGAGCGGATCGAGGTGCGCCGCGGTGTGTCCGAAATGGCGGTAGGCCTTGACCAGCGCCATCGCCGCGGCGACGGCCTTGAGGTCGTCATAGCCCGCGGCAGGCTGGGCCGATGCGGCCTGGGCCGATACGGGCGCCTCCGGCTCCGGGGCGCCCGCGGCTTCCGCGGCCGACACCTCGCTCGCACCCAGCGCCGCGAAGAGCTCATCGTAGAAGCGATCCGCGCCGGACAGCAGACCATCGATTCGGCGCAGGAATGCCCCCGACTCGGCGCCCTGGATGACGCGGTGGTCGTAGGTCGAGGTGATGGTCATCAGGCGCTGCGCGCCGATGCTCCGGATCGCCCCGGTGGCCACGATCGTGCCCTGGTTCGGCATCAGGCGTGGGACGCTGGCGGTGGTCCCCAGGGTCCCCGGGTTGGTGAGCGTCAGCGTCGCGCCGGTGAAATCGTCGGCTCCGAGCTTGTTGGCGCGCGCCTTCTCGACCAGCTCCTCGTAGCGGGCGTGGAACCCGGGGAAGTCCATCCCGCCGGCCCCCTTGATGACCGGCACGACCAGGAAGCGCGTTCCGTCGGAACGCTCCACGTCGACCGCAAGCCCGAGGTTCACGCCGCCCGGATCGACCCGGTATGCCTGGCCATCGGCCTCGCTGAAGTAGTGGGTCATGCTCGACTGCTCGCGAGCCGCCTGGACGATCGCCCAGCCGATCAGGTGCGTAAAGCTGATCTTGCGCGGAGCCAGCTGCGCGTTGAGCTCCCTGCGCCTCGCCTCGAGCACAGCAACGTCGAGATCGCGGAACGACGTCGCGGTGGGGACGGCGAGGCTGGCCGCCATGTTCTGGGCCAGCTT
>JBDUDC010000169.1:0-3315 GCA_040003165.1 Chloroflexota bacterium | reverse complement strand
TGTGGATGCCGTAGGCCTCGAGAGCACGGGCATCCTCGAGCGGGAGCGCGTACTCCTCGATGCGGCGCAGGCCTTCGTTGGCGGACACGATCTTCTGCGTCCCGACGACAAGGATCACCCGCCCGGCGCCCGCGACAGCACGTCCAAGGCTTGTCGATCAGGTACTCCCCAACGACGTGGATCGCGCTGCGATCCACGAGGTCCCAGGTGTCGATTCGGTGGTGGCGTCGGATGTAGAGGTCGAACATGTCATGCCGACGTTCATCGGATGTCCTCCTGCGGCGGGGGCCTGCCAGTCCATGACGCTCACGGCACCGACGCGAACGGCGTGGATCGGACTCTCAAGCAGGCGCTCGATCTCCATCGGCGACATGTCCATGCACTCGCGCGCGAGCCTGAAGATCTGGCCCATCCCGACGGCGCTGAAGTCATCGGGTTGGTCGGAAGCCGGTGACCGAAGCCCAGTCAGTCGCTCGATGAACTGCTCCGCCGTGCATTCCACGCGACCTACGCTAGCGGCTCCGCCGTGGCCACGACGAGCGCCGGCGTGACGGGATTCCATCGCCCGCCATCGGTCATCATCGGTCCATGCCGGACCTGATCAGGCGCGACCGACTGACACGGGAACGCGCGGAGGAGGAGCTTGCCCCCGCCGCCGCCAGGTCAGCTCGCAGTCGGGGGCGCGGGCGTCCTGAAGATCCCGACGAATACCGGACCGCGTACGAGCGCGACCGCGATCGGATCATCCACTCGAAGGCGTTCCGCCGGCTCAAGCACAAGACCCAGGTCTTCCTCAACCCGGAGGGCGACCACTTCGTCACGCGGCTGACGCACACCCTCGAGGTAACCCAGATCTCGCGGGCTTTGGCCGCCGCGCTCGGCCTCAACGAGCCACTGGCAGAGGCGATAGCGCTCGGCCACGATGTCGGCCACTCACCCTTCGGTCACACCGGCGAGGATGCGCTCTCCCCGTACTTCGCACCCGGCGGCTGGCACCACGCCGCGCAGAGCGTCCGCATCCTCGGCGTGCTCGAAGACCTGAACCTGACCTGGGAGGTGCTCGACGGGATCCGAGCCCACTCCTGGAAGATCACGCCCCCGCCGGCGACCCAGGAGGCGCTCTGCGTCCGCTACGGCGACCGCATCGCCTATCTCTCGCATGACGCTCTGGACGCGCTGCGCGCGGGCGTGCTCGAGGCCGATTCGTTTCCGGCCGAGGTCCGCCATCGCTTCGGCGAGCCCGGGCGCGGGTGGATCGGCAAGATGATCGAGGCGGTGATCGAGAACTCGCTGCGGGTCGGCAGGGTCGCAATGGATGAGCCGACCCTTGCGGTCATGAACCAGCTGCGAGACTTTATGTTCGAGCGGGTGTATCAATCCGCCGACTTGCAGCGGGAGCAGCAACGCGCCGTGGCCATCGTCCGCCGCCTGGCCGATCACCACCTCGCCCATCCCGACGAGATTCCGGCCAGCTACCGCGAGATCGAGGCCCCGCTCGTGGTGCAGGTCAGCGACTACGTGGCCGGCATGACCGATCGCTTCGCGCTCGCCCTCCACGAGCGCCTCTTCCCTGGGGCCTGATCCGGCCCGTCGAGCTCAGCGAAAGACGCGCAGGGCGCCCGGACGCATTTCGAAGGTCACCGGCGAAAGCCCGATCGCCTCGCCATCGGCATGCGCGGGGAGCGCGCCTCGCAGTCCCTTGACCGTGATCGTCCTGGCGCGATGCACCTGCACGCGCGGGTCGGGCCGCCTGCGATGCCGGGCAATGGACAGAAAGTGGCGCAGCACCCCGAACTGCGTCATACGGCTGAAGACCGCGACGTTGAAGAGCCCATCGGTTGGATCGGCCTCGGGGGCGAGGGCGAACCCGAGCCCGAGGTAGGGACAGTTGCATACCGTGACCGTGGGAGAGCGCGTCCGCCGCACAGTGCCGTCAAGCGAGAGCTCGATCGGCGTCTTGCGCCTGCGCAGGCCGCGCCACAGCAGCCGCGCGGCACGCCACCAGCCGCGACGCTCCGCGACCTCGACGGCGATGAAGCCGATCGCGTCGAGCCCGACACCCGCCGCCTCGAAGAAGAACCGGCCATCTCTGGGATCGTCGTGATACGCCCAGCCCGCGTCAAAGCGAGTCACGGACCCTCGCGCGATCGAGTCGAGCGCCGGGTCGAGGGTGAGCGGCAGTCCGAAGCCGGTCGCGATGTTGTTGAAGCTGCCGAGCGGCAGGATGCCGAGCGTCGCTTCGCCCTCGACCAACGCGGCGGCGACCCTTCCGACCGTCCCGTCCCCGCCCGCAACCACGACGTCGGAACCGCTGCCCGCCGCCGCGGCTGCCAGCTCCGCGGCATCGTCGGTCTCTCGAAGTGCGTGGAGCGCGACGTCGAGGCCACGCTCGCTCAGCGCGGCAGCCAGCGCGTCGGGTTCCGTGCGCTCCGGATCATCGGCCAGCGCGGGTCCAGACCCGGGCTTGCCTCCCGCAGTCGGGTTGACGAGGAGCAGGATCGGGCGCCGGGTCACGGTGCGTGCCGATAGGTCTGGTAGGTCCCGTCGCCGCACTCGAGGGCGATGCGCTCGGGGCGTGCGCTACCCGACGGAGCGGCGAATGCCGTGCGCGTGGTCAGGCCGATGAACGTCGACCCGATCGCCTCGGAGCCGCCAAACGGCGATGGCGCGGGAGTGCCCTCGCCCTCGTAGCTCAGCGCCTCCCACTGCAGCCGCGTCGGGCAGCCAGCGCGCGTCGTCGCCATCGAGAGCCCGAGCAGACCGATCCCGACGAAGACGACGATCGCCAGCACGCTGCATCCGATCGCACGCCGATTCACGAGCGCATGATCCCGAAGCGGCTGAACTCTCCGCTCGCGGCCGAGCGTTGCACCTCGACGTCGTCGACCTGCGATCCGGGCGCCCCACGCCGCAGGCGGTGCTGGAGCTCGTCGAGCGCCGTCGGGCGACCTTCGGCCACCACCTCGACGGTTCGCTCGTCGTGATCATTCATCACCCATCCGGTGAGGCCAAGCTCCTGTGCCTGGCGCATGGTCCACCAGCGGAACCCGACGCCCTGGACCCTGCCAACGATGCGGGCGGTCAGGCGCTGCGTGCGTGGGTCGCTCACCGCGGGTCGATGGAGGGCCAGTCGAGGAGCGCCACCTCCATCGCCAGGCGCGGCGCGGCGCTCGCCCGCAGGCCCTCGTGAATGCGCTCGAGGAGCCCGATGAACGCGGCCCACACGCCGGGTTCCACGCGCGTGGCGAAGTCCGGAAGCTCGGGCACGAGCTCAGCGGCCGACGCGAGGTCAGGCCTCCCGAGCGAGACCATCAG
>JBDUDC010000168.1:0-3351 GCA_040003165.1 Chloroflexota bacterium | reverse complement strand
CCGTCGAGCTCGATTGCCCAGTGCGTGGTGTCCGGCTCGTCGCCGACGATCTCCGCCTCAACGCGGGCGGCGTCGTGGTTCGGCCACCATCGGGCCACCTCCAGCTCCGCCAGGATGCGGGTCAGGGGCTCGAGGTCGGCGCTCCTGACCGGACGCAGGCGAACCACTTGGCCGATGAGCTCCACCGCCGGAGCCTAGCAGCCACGACGGCAGCGGGTTCGTGGAAGAATCACGGCGACAGGCGACTGGCCACGGTCGCCGGAGAGGGGTAAATGGCGGAAGGCAGCTCGGCCAGGCAAACGACGCTTCCGACCGGCACGGTCACCTTCCTGTTCACGGACATCGAGGGCTCGACCCGGCTGGTCGAGACCCTCGGCGCTCGTTACGCCCCGATCCTGGCCGATCACTGCGAGATCATCCGAAAGGCGATTACCGCGGGCGGCGGGACGGAGCTGGGTACCGAAGGCGACAGCTTTTTCGTGGTGTTCCCCAACGCCTCCGCCGGGGTCATGGCGGCCATCGCCGCGCAGCGCGCCCTCTCCGCCCACGCCTGGCCGGACGAGGCCGATGTGCGCATCCGCATGGGGCTGCACACCGGCGAGGCGATGCTCGGTGGCGAGAACTACATGGGACTCGACGTCCATCGGGCAGCGCGGATCGCCGATGCCGGCCGTGGTGGCCAGGTGCTGCTCTCCGACACGACCCGGGCGCTCGTCGAGCGCAGCCTGGGCGAGGGCATCGGCCTGCGAGATCTGGGGGAGCATCGGCTCCGAGACCTGACCGGCACCGAGCGGCTCTTCCAGGTGGTGGCCGAAGGCCTGCCCCGCGACTTTCCGGCCCTGCGGACCCTCGACGCGGTACCCAACAACCTGCCGACGCCGACCTCCATCCTCGTCGGTCGCGAAGCCGACCTGCGAGCCATCGGCGATCATCTCGAAGCGCCCGGCGTCCGGCTGCTCACCCTCACCGGCCCCGGTGGAATCGGGAAGACGCGGCTGGCGCTCCAGGCAGCTGCCGAGCACAGCGAAGCGTTCAAGGACGGCGTCTACTTCGTCGACCTCTCCACCGCGCGCGACTCCGTGGCCGCGCTCCAGGCGATCGTCCATGCGGTCGGTCTGACGGCCTCGCGTGCCGACGACCTGGGCGACGCCCTCGCTGCGCACCTGCGGCCGCGCCAGGTGCTCCTCGTGCTCGACAACTTCGAGCAGGTCATGGAGGCGGCCGATGCGGTGGCGGAACTTCTGAAACGCTGCCCACAGCTGAAGGTGCTCGTGACCAGCCGGGAGGCGCTGCGCCTGCGTGGCGAGCAGCAGTTTCCGGTGGCGTCACTCGCGCTCCCGGACCTCCGCCAGGCGCGCGCGACTGCGGATGGGATCGCGCCGTACGACGCGGTGCGTCTCTTTGTCGAGCGCGCCCAGGAAGCGCAGCCCGACTTCCGGCTGACGGACGACAACGCGGGGCCGGTGGCAGAGATCTGCGCCCGGCTTGACGGCCTGCCGCTCGCCATCGAGCTCGCAGCAGCGAGACTGAGGCTCTTCTCTCCCCGTGACCTCGGGGATCGGCTCGGGAGCCGGCTCGAAACCCTCCGCGGCGGAGCCCGGGACCTGCCCGCGCGCCAGCGAACGCTGCGCAGCACCATCGAGTGGAGCTACGAGCTGCTTGACCCCGACGAGCGAGCCGTCTTCGGGCTCCTGTCGGTCTTCTCCTCGGCCCGCATCGAGGCGGTCGAGGAGGTTGCGAGCAGGCTGGATCCGCTCGCCGGCGTCGACGTGGTCGAACGGCTGGCATCCCTGATCGACAAGAGCCTGGTCACGAGCGCGGAGGGGCCGCTGGGCCGGCGCATCTCGATGCTGGAGACAATCCACGAATTCGCCAGCGAGCGGCTCGACGCCGACCCGGACTTCGCCACCGCGGCCCGGCGGGCGCATGCGGAGCACTTTGCCGCCGTCGTTCGGAACCAGCTCGCCGGACTCCACGGCACGGGACGCGAAGCAGCCATCGCCGAGCTCGCACCCGAGCTCGACAACCTGCAGACGACCTGGCGCTACTTCGTGGCCGCGCGCGACGTCGGCGTGCTGAGCGACCTGCTCGACGGCCTCTGGATGGTGCACGAGTCGCGCGGCTGGTATCACGGCGCGGTCGCCCTCACGAACGACCTGCTCGAAGTGCTCTCGACGTCAGCACCCGCGCCGGAGCATGCCGAGGACGAGATCACGCTGCGCATGAGCATCGCCCGTGGCGTGCTCGCCATCCGCGGATACACGGAGGAGGTCGAGGAGCTCTACCGGCAGGCGCTGACCCTTGCCCGAACCGGTGGCACGGTCCCGAAGCGGTTGCCCATTCTGCGCAGCCTCGCCAGCTTCCACCTCTACCGGGGCGAGATCGACAAGGCCGCCGAGGTCGGACGCGAAGTGCTCGAGCTGGCCGATCAGGAGCACGATACGAGCGTGGAGATCGAGGGTCACCTCATCCTGGGACCGGCGCTTGCCTTCCTGGGCCAGGGCAAGATGGGCATGGAGCACTTAGATCGGGCCATCGCGCTGTTCGATCCGCATCAGCATGGCCGGTCTCGGCTGCGTGTCGGCCCGAGCCCCGGGGTCGCGGCCAGGGCGGTCTCCGCACTCCTTCTGTGGCTGTTCGGCCAGCCCGATACCGCCGCTCTCCGCGCGCAGAGCGCAGTGGACCTGGCCGTGGAGCTGAAGCATCCCTATTCGCTGGCGTATGCGACCTTCCACGTCGCGCTGCTCGACCTTTGGAGCCGGCGGCTGGAGGTCGCCCACGAGCGGGCGGGCGAAGTCCTGAGGATCGCCGGGGAGCACGGGTACGAGATCTGGGGAGCCATCGGCCTGGTCCTGAGCGGGGTCACCACGGCGTACCTCGGGGACGTCGAGGACGGGGTGGCGCAGCTCGAGCGGGGCGTCGGCCTGTATCGAAACCTCCGGACCCCACCTGTCTTCTGGCCGCAGATCCTCGGACTGCGGGCCGCCGCGTCCGCATTGGCGGGCCGCAGCGCGGACGCCTTCGAGATGATGGACCAGGCAGCGGCATTGGCCGCGGAGGGGAGCTGGGACTCGGCAGCCCTCAAGATCCAGAGGGCCGACCTGCTCATCGACCTGGGCGACCTGCCGGCCGCAGAGGCGTTACTGCGCCATGCTTTCGACGAGGCCGAGCCGGGCGGCTCGCTCATGACGCAGCTGCGAGCCGCAACCCCCTTGGCGCGGTTGGCGCCGACGCCCGGGGAACGACCCGCGATCGAGATGCTGCGCGAAGTCTTCGACCGATTCACCGAAGGCTTCGACACGCCCGACCTGGTGGATGCCCGAGCGCTGCTCGACGAGGCCGCCGCGAGCG
>JBDUDC010000045.1:0-11311 GCA_040003165.1 Chloroflexota bacterium | reverse complement strand
CACTGGGGGCTGCTGCCCGACGACTCCGGCTGGGGCGGCGGTGCCGCTGGCGTTGAGTCAGGCGGCGGCGCGCCCGATGGCGGTTGCTCAGGCGGCGGCGTTTCCATGGACAAGCGAGAACCCTCCCCGAGCTAATGCTCGAATGTGTGACGCCCTCCGCGTCTACCCGGGCGGTTATAGCACAGCCCGGGGCGCGATCCTAGCCCAAGCCTGCCCGGCTCCGCGGGATGCCGCCGGAACCGCGTTCGGCCTATGCCGCAGGCTGATCGGTCTTGCGGGCGGGTCGCTGTGGGAGCTTCGGGTGAGCCGCGACAGCTGGAGCTGGCGCACCTGGAGATCCGCTGTAGACCACGCGGTTGCGGCCTGCCTGCTTGGCCCGATAGAGCGCTTCGTCGGCCAAGCGCAGCAGCGTCACCCGATCGCGCGCCTGTTGCGGCGCGGACGCGATGCCGATCGAGACCGTGACGCGACCGGTGATCCCCGGCGCGAGAGCGATCACGGTTGCGTGTGTGCGGCTCCGGATGCGCTCCGCGACCGCAAGCACCGCCGCCTCGCCAAGGCCCGGCAGGGCGACGACGAACTCCTCGCCCCCGTAGCGAGCGGCGATATCTTCATCGCGCAGGCACGACCGCAGGATGTTGGCAAAGGCGCGCAGCGCCTCATCGCCGGATGGGTGGCCGTATCGGTCGTTGAACTCCTTGAATTCATCCAGGTCGAGCATCAGGACGGCGACGTTCTCGTCGTCGGCTCGCGCGGCCTGCTCGTCCTCGAGTCGCTGGTCGAAGGCGCGGGTGTTGGCGAGACCGGTCCGGGCGTCGGTGTTGGCCATGCCATGCAGTGCGGCCAGGAGGCGGCGGTTGCCGATCGCCAGGGCCTCGTGCTCAGCGACCCGGGCCACGCTCATTCGTTGCTCGAGGCCGAAGGCGTGCCGGCGCTCCCAGTAGAGATGGACGGCGCCGACCGTGTCACCGTGCGCCAGCGGCACGCAAGCCAGGGTGCCGTGATCGACTGGGTAGACGGGGCAATGGACGCTCAGTGGTGCCGCCGCATCGGGGGTGACATAGATGCTGCCGCGGACGATCCCAGGGCAGTGGGAGAGAGCGTTGAGCGGCAGAACCTCGGCGATGGCGGAGCCGATCGCCGCGTCGGGCACGGCGCGATCCTTGGACCGGTTCAGGACGTGGCTGACGGCCGCGTCCGGTGAGACGAGGAGCCTGAACGCCTCGAGTCCCGCGGCGGCGACGGCGGCGTCGTCCGGGGCGAAGGTCGTCGCCTCGGTGAATCGGTTGAGGATGCTCGAATGCTCGGCGTCTGACTGGAGGGCCGAGCGCATTCCTTCGAGCGCATGGCCGAGCTGGCCGATCTCATCCTCGCGCTCGGTGACGAATGCGACGTTCTCGCCGGCCTGGACGTCGGTCGCAGTGGCCAGCAGCCGGCCGAGCGGATGGGTGATCCAGCGGCGAGCGAGGAGCAGGCTGGCGATGGCTGCCAGGAGCATAAGGACGATCCCGATCCCGCCGGACACGGCACGTGTCCAGGTCAGGTGCTCGTCGCGCACCGTGATCGACGCCTCGGCATCGTTGATCCAGGAGACCAGCGCCGCGACGGTCCTCACCGCCGGTTCCTGGTCGACGCCGACCGTGGCCGCGATCCTTGCGAGCTCGGTTTTGGATCCGCCCTTGATGGCCGCGATCGCGGGCTCAGCGAACGCGGCGCGCCAGGCCCTCGTATCCTGCATCAGCGAGGCAAGGGAAGCGCCGATCGCTGGGTAATGGTCCGCCTCCAGGCGCATGCGCTCCGCGAGCTGAAGCTCGGCTTCCACCGCCTGGTGGTATCGGGCGACGGTGTCGGCCCTCGGCGACAGCAGGTAGTCGTCGATGGCGGCTTCCTGGTCGCGAATGGCATTCGACAGGCCGACGCTCAGCGCATACATGTCCGCGAGCAGACGCGCGTCCGCGCGAACAGTGAGCCGCTCGGGCTCGGTCGCCACGTAGGCGGCGCCAATCGACAGCGAGGCGAGCAGTGCCATGCCCGCGATCACGAAGAAGAGTCGATTCCGGACGGAGGCCAACAACTGGTTGCGCGCACTCAACGGTTACGAGGGGTCTGGTGAGGACGTTACGGCTCAGAAGGCCCGAGAACCAGTACCCGGTCGTTCGCGCGATTGCGGCAGTCGTTCCCGCCCGTTGCGGCACTAGTACGGCCGAGCGGGTGGCGTCGGAGAGTTGGTGGAGATGGGGGAGAATCGAACTCCCCGTCCAGAACCGAGTCGCCGGGAACTTCCTACAGGTATTTCCGGCCTACTTGCCTTTCGCGTTGCGAGCCCCCAACCGGCGGGGTGCTTCGCTTGCTATCCGGCGATGCCTCTCGGCTCTTTGACGCCACTCACCGGAGTCGGCGGCGCCGCACCCCTCCTGATGACGTCTTCACGGCCCGGAGGGGGGAGGCCGTGTCGACGCTCGACGCTATTTAGGCGGCGAGAGCGTAACTATTGTTGCCAGTTACTGGCTTTGCCCGCGGTTTAACGAGGCCTGCGGGCGACCTCGGCCTGCGATTCCCAGTCCCTGAGCCCTGTCGAAACCTGACATCCCCACGGACCGATACGCCCAACACCTTACCACACGGAGTGTTGAATGAGAACACCCGTTCGCACCGGCCCGGCCACCGGACAGATCCATACCAGGTGCGCATTACGACCGTTTGGGCGAGCGGATTCACCGCAGCTGGCCAAGCAGGTTCCATCCGCGTCCGAATCTCTTACATCTTGATCTTGGCCTTCGTCTCCCGCTGCAGCTCGCGCCGCGCGTCCCGGTCGGCGATGGTCCGCCGCTTGTCGTGCGTCTTCTTGCCACGGGCCACGCCCAGCTCGAGCTTCGCGAGACCGTTGCGCAGGTAGAGCCGCAGCGGCACGATCGTCAGCCCCTTGGCCTGGCTCAGCCCGGCGAGCTCCGCGATCTGGTCGCGGTGGAGGAGAAGCTTGCGAGTGCGGAGCGGCTCGTGGTTGTAGCGGTTGCCCTGCTCGTATGGGGCGATGTGCGCGCCGATCAGGATCGCCTCCCCGTGCTCGATACGAGCATAGGCATCTCCCAGGTTGACGCGCCCCGCCCGGATGCTCTTGATCTCGGTGCCGGTCAGCACGAGGCCGGCCTCGAGCGTCTGCTCGACGGCGTAGTCGTATCGGGCTCGTCGATTGAGGGCGACGGTCTTTTCAGGCATCGGTCAGTCCGTGAGGGTGATCAGGAGCGGGACATGGAAAGAGCCGGCCAGATTCGGCCGGCTCTCACCTCGCTACCACTCGAAGCGTTTAGCGATCCGCCTCGGTGGTGGCGTGACAGGAACTACTCACTGCACACCACCTCCTTTCGTTGCCAACGATGCTAGCACGTGGGGTCCGGAGCGCACAATGGGAAGGCGTCAGACCGCGCGCCCGGCGCTGGGCTCCCAGGCAACCGCGCCGCCGCCGGCGAAGGCCGACGGGCTGCCGCTTGGCATTGCCGATGGTGCTCCCCCACCGATCGCGCGGCTGGCGAGGAAGGTGATCGCCTTCTCCAGGACGAGATCCTGCTCGGGCGGAGTCGTCGGCGGGACCGCGACCGGAAGGTCCGGCAGCACGCCCCCCGGAGCCACCGAGCGGTGCTTCGGGGTGAACCAGCGCGAGATGGTGATCCGCACGCCGCCGTTGTTCCCGAGCTTGGACCAGACCTGGACCGTGTTCTTGCCGAAGGTGTGCTCGCCGATGATGGTGGCGCGTCCGTAGTCCTTGAGGGCTGCGGAGACGATCTCCGAGGCCGATGCGCTGCCCGAGTTGACCAGCACCGCCACCTCGATCGCCTTGCTGGTCGCCACCCCGTCGCCGGTCGCCTCCCAGGTCTTGGTCGGCTCGCCGCTCGATTCCTGCGTGAAGATCACGCCCTTGTCGATGAATTGGCTCGCGATCTGGCGAGCCGATTCGATGTACCCGCCTGGGTTGTTGCGAAGGTCGAAGACGATCTGCTGTGCACCCTTGTCGAGCAGCCCCTTCAACGCGGTGCGGAATTGCGCCGCTGATGCGTCGGAGAAGCCATTGAGCTTGATGTAGCCGACCTTGGCGCTCAGCATCCGGCTCTCGACCTCCTGGATCGTGATCTCGGAGCGGGTGATTGCCAGGTCCATCTGCTTGTCGCCGCGCTTGATCGTGAGCGTGACCTTGGTGCCGGCCGGCCCGCGCACCTTGGCGATCTCCTCCTCGATGGTCGAGCCCTTGACCGACTTGCCATCGATGGCGACCACCAGGTCGCCCGCCTTCAGGCCGGCCTTCTCGGCGGGTGTGCCGGCAATCGGCGCAACCACCACGAAGACGCAGTTGTCACTAAGCTCGGTGCAGACGTCGAGCTTGCCCGGATTGGCGAGGTTCCTGACCGCCATCTCGGCCCCGATCCCGGAGAACTTGCCCGACAGGTCACCAAGCGCGCGCTGGTAATCGGCGGGCGGCATGTAGCTGCTGTACGGGTCCGCCACGCCGTACTGGAACATGCCGCGGATTGCGCCCTCGGACAGCTTGTCGTCGCTCAGCTTGTCGACGTACTCCTGTTTCAGGCGGCCATAGGCCTCGCAGAACGCTGCGAACCCGGCAGTCGGCGCCGAGCATCCCGAGCCGCTGGCGGCGGAGCCCCCCGCCGCCAGGTATCCGCCCCCGAAGAGGAGGGCGCCCAGCACGGCGGCCAGCGCAATGGAGAGCAGCCACGCAACCGGCGAGATGCGACGAGGCGGAGCGTGCACCTGCGCAGGATCAGGGGCAGCCGCCGGCGGAGTGGGCACGGATTCATTCATCGGAGCGTCCGATCCTAGCATCGGCGGCGCGAAACGCCGATTTCGGTGCCATTACGTTTCCGACACGCGACACCTTCGTCGCGGCGATCACCGGGCGGCGGAGAGGTATGACCGCACGCTGATCCAGGACCCGATCGCTCCCACGCCGAACCCAACCGAGAGGACCAGCAGGGAGAGGGTGGTGAGAAACTGGGCGCTCACGGCGGTCGGCATCTGGAAGACCCGGACCATCGCGGGCTGGATCGGATCCCAGATGATCGCCACCAGGACGACGGTGATGACCGCTCCGATCAGGCCGCACAGGATCCCCTCGAGGATGAACGGCCAGCGGATGAAAGAGTCGCTGGCACCCACCAGCCGCATGATCTCGATCTCGTTGGCGCGGGAATAGACCGCGATTCGGATCGTGTTGATGATCATGAAGAGCACCGTCAGGCCCACGAGTCCAACGGCCACCAGCCCGACGGTGCGGACCGCGCCGATGACTCCCAGCAGCTTGTCGTACTCGGCCTGCTTGGTGATGATCCGCGCCACCTCGGGACGCTCGCCGAGCGCGTCGCCCACCCGTCCAGCCTGATCGGCGTTCGTGAGGCTGATCTCGATACTCGCGAAGAGCTTGATCGGCGCACCACCCAGATCCAGGCGCTGCCCCCGGTCCTGGTAGGTCTTCTGCAGCCGGATCATCGCGGCGCCGGGAGAGACGTACTCGACGCTGCGCACGCCGGGCATGGCTTCGACATCGGCGATGAGGGCGTTGCGCTGGGTCGGTGTGACGCCATCGGCCAGCTGAGCCGTCACCGCCACCTTGGACTCGATGAAGGCGAGGCCCGAGTTCAGCCCGCTGATCACGATGAAGAGGCCCGCCAGCAGGGTGAGCATCAGGATAACGGTGGCGGTCGCCGCCAGGCTCATCATCGCGTTGCGCCAGAAGCCCTGCCAGGCGCGGACGACGGCGAATCCCACGAAGCGGAGGAAGCGCATCGGCCTAGTACTCCCGCTCGTACGCAGCGCTCTGCTCGTCGCGGACCAGCGTGCCGTTCTCGAGCGCCAGCACCCGGCGGCGCATGGCGTTCACGATCTCCTGGTTGTGGGTCGCCATCAGGACCGTGGTGCCGAGCTCGTTGATCTGGATCAGGAGCTGGATGATCTCCCAGCTGGTGACCGGATCCAGGTTGCCGGTCGGCTCGTCGGCGATCAGGATCGCCGGGTCATGGACCAGCGCCCGCGCGATGGCGGTGCGCTGCTGCTCACCGCCGGAGAGCTGGGTGGGCAGGTGCTGGGCGTGCTCGTGGAGCCCGACCAAGTTGAGGAGCTGCGGCACGCGGCGCCGGATCTCGGCGCGCGAGGAGCCGGTCACCTCGAGCGCGAACGCGACATTCTCGTAGACGCTCTTGTTGGGAAGCAGCCGGAAGTCCTGGAAGACGATCCCGATCCGTCGGCGCAGCCCCGGGATGTGGCGGCGCCGCATGCGGGCCAGGTCGCGCCCGGCAACGACCACGCTGCCGCTGGTCGGAACGTGCTCGCGGATGAGGAGCCGGATGAAGGTGCTCTTGCCGGCCCCTGACGGCCCGACCAGGAAGACGAACTCGCCCGCAGCGATGCTGACATTCACGTCGGAGAGGGCGACCTTGCCATTCGGATAGGTCATCCCGAGGTCGGTCATGCTGATGACCGAGGAGGCCTGCTCGAGCTCTCGGGCAACGGACCGGCGGAGGAGAGTGGCTGTCATTGAATCGAGGGCCATCCTAGCATCGGCCGCCTGGACCGGCCCGGCGGAAGGCCGAAGGTGCGAAGGGCGTGGTGTGGTGATCGCCGGTGGAGTGTGGATTGGGGTGCTTCGGAGCGGCATAGCCCATCGGTACCAGGACTAGGCTGAGGCTGCCTCGCCCACCCGCGACCGCAGGTAGCCCTCGATGAAGGCGTCGAGGTCGCCGCCCAGCACAGCGGTCGGGTTCGAGGTCTCGACCCCGGTTCGCAGGTCCTTGACCATGGTGTAGGGCTGCAGGACGTAGCTGCGGATCTGGTTCCCCCAGCCCGCCTCGACATGCTGGCCTCGCAGACGCGCCATCTCCGCCTCGCGTTCCTCCATCTGCCGCTCCACCAGCTTGCCGCGCAGGACCGTCATGGCGCGCTCGCGGTTCTGGTGCTGGCTGCGCTCGTTCTGGCAGGAGACGACGATGCCGGTCGGCAGGTGCGTGATGCGCACCGCGCTGTCGGTCTTGTTGACGTGCTGGCCGCCGGCGCCGCTGGCGCGGTAGGTATCGACGCGCAGGTCCTTCTCGTCGATCTCGACCGCCGCGTCCTCGGCGACCTCGGGCATCACCTCCACGAGCGCGAAGCTGGTGTGGCGACGCTTCTGCCCGTCGAAGGGGCTGATCCGCACCAGCCGATGAACGCCGCGCTCGCTGCGCAGCCGCCCATATGCGAATCGCCCGGTGATGCTGAAGGTGACGCTCTTGAGACCGGCTTCCTCGCCCTCGGTCTGGTCGAGGATCTCGGTCCGGTAGCCGTGGTCGTCGGCCCAGCGCAGGTACATGCGCTGGAGCATCTCGGCCCAGTCCTGGCTCTCGGTTCCCCCCGCGCCGGCATGCACCGATACGATCGCCGGTCGCTCGTCATACGGCTCGGAGAGCAGCAGCTGACCCTCCATCCGGCTCCAGTCCGTCTGGAGCGCGGCGAGCTCGCGTTCGAGGTCCGGGGCGAGCGCCTCCGCGTCGGCGTCGCCGGCGGCCAGGTCGGCCATCTCGGCGAGGGCGCGGGCGCGCTTCTCCAGCTCTCCCCAGACGGCAATCTCGTCGCGCAGCTCCTCCGCTCGGCGGAGCATCGCCTGTGCGGCGGCGGGGTCGTCCCAGAGCCCCGGATCCCCGGAGCGCTCGGTCAGCTCGCCGAGCTCGGCTTCCTTCGCGCGCAGGTCAAAGCCGCACCGCGGTGTCGGCCACGAGCTCCGCCAGGCGCAGAGCCTCGTCCTTAATTGCGTCCAACGCTCACCACCATCGGGAGCTCGATGTCAGCGAGGCGCGACTTGGTCCGGAGCTTCGCCGGATTCACGCATGGGCAATAGGTCTGGCGCGGGCAGGAGCCGCAGTTGCCGTCGCAGTCGAGCGTCATCGCGTAGCTGCAGCGCATGCAGTCGCGGTCGCACTGGATGAGGTCTTCGTAGGGGAGGTCGGGATCTCGGAAGCGGGTGACCGGTGGAAGTTGGGCCGCCGATGAGACGGGGAGGGGGACGGAGACCCTGGGTGCGGTCAACTGCTTCACGAGCACCTCCTCATCCGATTGTGCCGGTGCCGAGATCACCGTGTCTCGGGCTCTTCTGCATGGTAGCCGGTCGGGTCGGAATCGCCAACCCCCAAGAACGCTTCAGGCGCCGTGGCAGCGCTTGAATTTCTTGCCCGATCCGCAGAAGCACGGGTCGTTGCGGCCGATCTTCGGCCCGCTCTGGGCCGGCCGACGCGCGGCGGCGCCGTTGCCGTTGGTCCCGGTGGCCTGCCGCTGGCCGCCTGCGTCCGCGCCCGCGGTGATGTCGGGGCGGCTCTCGACCGTCGGCTGGGGAAGGCCGGTCTGCTCGTGCACCACCGTTACACGGAAGATCGTGTGGGTCACGTCGT
Organism: Chloroflexota bacterium; assembly: GCA_040003165.1. Lineage (GTDB taxonomy): Bacteria > Chloroflexota > Limnocylindria > QHBO01 > QHBO01 > JALYSK01. The sequence continues at coordinate 2,894 of JBDUDC010000045.1, read as the reverse complement.
GCCGGATGGTGGCTTTGAGCTCATCGAACATCCGATAGGCCTCGATCTTGAATTCGTTCAAGGGGTCACGCTGGCTGTAGGCCCGCAGCCCGATCCCCCGGCGCATGTCATCGATGGCGGTCAGATGCTCGACCCACAGCGAGTCGATGACCCGAAGCAGCACCAGCCGCTCGAGGACCCGCATCCCCTCGTCTCCGGACTCCTGCCGCTTGGCGACGTAGTGCTCGTTGGCGAGCTGCACGAGGCTGTCCGCGAGCTCCATCGGATCGTTGCTGTCGTCGACCAGGGCCAGGTCGGCCGGGGTCAGGTTCGGGATCATGGTTGTCAGCTGCGCCTTGAGCCCGTCCCGGTTCCAGTCGTCGGGATGCTCGCCGACGGCGTGCTCCGCGGTGAGGGCGCGCACCTCGTCCTCGAGCATCGCCTCCATGGTCGAGGAGAGGTCCTCGCTGCGCAGGATCCGGTCGCGCTCGCGGTAGATCGTCTCCCGCTGCCGGTTGATCACGTCGTCGTACTCGACCACGTGCTTGCGGGTGTCGAAGTTGTAGCCCTCGACCCGGCTTTGCGCGCTCTCGATCGTGCGGCTCACCGTCTTCGACTCCAGGGCCACCTCGTCGTTGAAGCCGAGGGTCCGCATCAGGCCCTGCATGCGGTCTCCCGCGAAGCGGCGCATCAGGTCGTCCTCGAGGGAGAGGTAGAAGCGACTGCTTCCCGGGTCGCCCTGCCGGCCGGCGCGCCCGCGGAGCTGGTTGTCGATCCGCCGCGCCTCGTGCCGCTCTGTCCCGATGATGTGGAGGCCGGTGGCGCTCAGCACCCGCTCACGCTCCTCCGCGCAGACCGCCTCCGCCTCCGCCAGCGCAGCCGCGCGTTGTTCGGGGGTCGCCTCGAGCACGTTGGTCCCCTGCTTGTGGAGCAGCTGCTCGGCGAGCATCTCCGGATTGCCACCGAGCAGGATGTCGGTGCCGCGGCCCGCCATGTTGGTCGCGATGGTGACGGCGCCGGCGCGCCCCGCCTGGGCGACGAACTCGGCCTCGCGCTCGTGGAACTTGGCGTTCAGGACGCTGTGCTTGATCCCGCGCCGGGTCAGCATCTCGCCGAGCATCTCGCTCACCTCGACGCTGATCGTGCCGACCAGCACCGGCCGACCCTTCTCGTGCTCCTCGACGATCTCCTCGGTGACCGCGTTCCACTTCCCCTTCTGGGTGGCGAAGACGAGGTCCGCGTAGTCGCCGCGGACCATTGGCTTGTTGGTGGGGACGACCACGACCTCGAGGCCGTAGATCTTGGAGAACTCTTCGGCCTCGGTCTCGGCGGTGCCGGTCATGCCCGAGAGCTTGTCGTACATGCGGAAGTAGTTCTGGAAGGTGATCGTGGCGAGCGTCTGCTGCTCGTTCTGGATCTTGACCCCCTCCTTGGCCTCAACCGCCTGGTGCAGGCCCTCCGACCAGCGTCGCCCGGGCATCAGCCGACCGGTGAACTCGTCGACGATGGTCACCTCATCGTCCTTGACGACGTAGTCCCGGTCGCGGTGGTAGAGGACCTCGGCCTTGAGCGCCTGCTCGAGATGGCGTGCCATCGAGAAGTCGTCGCCGAACAGGTTCTCGACCCCCAGCCACTTCTCCATCTTGTCGGTCCCCGCCTCGGTGATCGCCACCTGGCGGAACTTCTCGTCGAGGACGTAGTCCTCTTCGGCCTTGAGCCGCGGCACGAGGGCCGCGAAGCGAGCGTACTTGTCGGTCGACTCCTCGGCGCTGCCGCTGATGATCAACGGCGTGCGTGCCTCGTCGATCAGGATGTTGTCGACCTCGTCCACGATCGCGAAGAAGTGGCCGTGCTGCGCGCGCTCCGCGAGGTCTACCACGAGGTTGTCGCGCAGGAAGTCGAACCCGAACTCGTTGTTGGTGCCGTAGGTGACCTCCGCCTCGTACGCCTCGTGGCGCGCCACCGGGCGCAGGTTGCGAAGCCGTTCGTCGGTGGCGGGGTAGTCCGGGTCGAAGACGTATGCGGCGTCATGCTGAATGCTGCCGACGCTCATCCCGAGGTGCCAGAAGACCTGCCCGATCCACTGCGCGTCGCGCTTGGCCAGGTAGTCATTGGTCGTGACCACGTGGACGCCCCGGCCGGTCAGGCCGTTCAGGTACGCCGCCAGCGGAGCCACGAAGGTCTTCCCCTCGCCGGTCTTCATCTCGGCGATCTGGCCGCGGTGCAGGACCATGGCCCCCATCAGCTGCACGTCGTAGTGCCGCTTGCCGAGCGCGCGACGCATCGCCTCGCGCACCACCGCGAAGGCCTCCGGCAGCATCTCGTCGAGCGCAGCGTTGATCAGCGTCAGCTCGCTCTTGCGCCGCTCCTTGGCCTCCTCCGAGAGGCGCGCGGGATCGGCCCCGGTGAGGGCCGAATCGACCTCCTCGCCCTCAACCTTCGGCCGCTGCTCGAAGGGCAGCAGCAGGTCGCCGAGCTGGTCGCGAAGCCGGGTCCGGAACTCGTCGGTCTTGGCACGCAGGGCATCGTCCGAGAGCGCGGTGATCTCGGGCTCGAGCTCGTTGATGCGCGCGACGATCGGGTCGAGGCGGCGGATCTCCTTCTCATTGGAGTCGCCAAGCCGCGAAAGGAACTTCATCATTGGGCTGTCGAGTATACCGATGCGTCCCCGAAGTCGATACGTGGGGCCTAGGGCTCGATCGGGACCGGCTCCGCCTCGTTCTCCTCGCGGCGGCCCCAGAAGGTCATCTCCTCCACCATTCCGACCTCCGAGGAGAAGAGGGCGCCGACGCTCTCGCCGCGATGGATCCGTTTGATCGCCTCGCCGAAGAGGGGAGCGATTGAGAGGACGCGGATCCGTTCCCGGTTGGCCTGCGGTGGAAGCGGGATCGTGTCAGTGACGATCACCTCGGCGA
>JBDUDC010000167.1:0-3359 GCA_040003165.1 Chloroflexota bacterium | reverse complement strand
GTCAGCTCGCGAGCGGTGAGGACCTCCACCGCGATGCGCCGCCCGCGCAGGGTGACGGTCCAGTCACGTCCCGATCCCTCCACCAGGGCGATCGACCCGTCCCCCAACCGTGCGATGCCGCGACCGCGATCGACCCAGGTAACGTCTGGCTCGCCCCCGAGGTCGATGCGCTCCGCGCCGATCCGCACCTCGAAGACGCTCATCGCTCGGTCGCCTCGCGACGCGCCTGGCGGGCCCACGCGGACTCGGAGGGGGTGCGCCCGCCTGCCCGCGAGCTGGACGCCGACGATGCCGAGGCACGAGCTTCGGCGGCCACTGCGGCCGCGGCCCGCAGCTCCTCGCTGCTGAGCGCAGGGCCGCCTCCCCAACGCTCGGCGATGAGCGAGGTGTCGTAGGCGCCGCCGGCGAAGCCCGGCTCGTCGACCAGCCAGCGGTGGAAGCCGAGGTCGGTCTGAACGCCGCCGACCAACGTCTCGTCCAGCGCCCGTCGCAGGCGGGCGACCGCTGCCGGCCGGTCGACCGCATGGACCAGCAGCTTGGCGAGGAGCGGGTCGTACTCGGTGCGCAGCGCTGTGCCGGCCTCGATCCCCGCGTCGACCCGGACCCCCGGCCCGCCGGACATTTGCCAGGTGGTCACCGTCCCGGCCACCGGGCGGAAGTCGTCATACGGATCCTCGGCGTAGACGCGCACCTCGATCGCATGGCCACGGGGGGTCGACTCGAGCACGTCGGAGCCCAGGTCTTCGCCGGCTGCGATGCGAATCTGCCAGGCAACGAGGTCGAGGCCAGTCACCAGCTCGGTCACGCCGTGCTCCACCTGGAGTCGAGTGTTCATCTCCAGGAAGTAGTGGTTCCCGTCCGCGTCCAGCAGGAACTCGACGGTTGCGGCGCTCTCGAAGTCCACCGTTCCGGCGACCCGGCGGGCGCTCGCGAACAGCGCCTCGCGGATCTGCGGCGTTACCGCGGGCGAGGGGCTCTCCTCGACCAGCTTCTGGTGGCGACGCTGGACGCTGCAGTCCCGCTCGCCGAGGGTCGCAAGGCCGCCGTGCCGGTCACCCAGCAGCTGCACCTCGACGTGGCGGGCGGGCGCGATCAGGCGCTCGGCATACACCGTCGCGTCGCCGAACGCCGCGGCCGCCTCGCGGCGAGCGCCGGCCAGCGCGGGAGCCAGCGCCTCGGCGCTGTCGACGCGTCGCATCCCCCGGCCGCCGCCGCCGGCGGCCGCCTTCAGCAGCGCCGGGAAGCCGACCTCGCCCAGGTCCTGCTGACGGTCATCGAGCGGCACCATGAGACCCGGCACGATCGGCACACCGGCCTCATGCACCGATCGGCGCGCCGCCAGCTTGTCGCCGAGCGCGGCAAGGGTCGCAGGGGTAGGCCCGACGAAAGCGAGGCCGGCCTCAACCACGGCCCGCGCGAAGGCGGCGTTCTCCGAGAGGAAGCCGTAGCCGGGGTGGACGGCGTCGGCGCCGCTGCGCCGCGCCGCATCGAGGACGGCGAAGATCGAGAGGTAGGAGTCGGCCGCGGCGGCCGGCCCGATCCGCTCCGCGCGATCCGCGGCCCGGACGTGGCGCGCTTCGCGATCTGCGTCGGAGTAGAGCGCCACGGACTCGATGCCCAGCTCCCGGCAGGCGCGCATCACGCGGATGGCGATCTCGCCGCGGTTCGCGACCACCAGCCGACGGAACGGCGGGGCCGCGGTCATGGCTCGATGTCTTTGCGCAAAGACGCTCCGTGCTAGAGCGGAATGTTGCCGTGCTTTTTCGACGGGCTGGATTGCCGCTTGCCCTCCAGCATCTGTAGTCCGCTGACAATCCGTCCGCGCGTCTCCGACGGGAGGATCACCTCGTCGAGATAGCCGCGGGCCGCGGCCACGTACGGGTTGGCAAACCGCTCCTCGTACTCGGCAACCAGGCGAGCGCGCTCCGCATCGGCGTCATCGGCCTTGGCGATCCGGTCCCGGAAGATGATGTTGACGGCACCCTCCACACCCATCACCGCAATCTCGGCGGTTGGCCATGCGAAGTTCAAGTCGCCGCGGACGTGCTTGCTGCTCATGACGTCGTACGCGCCGCCGTATGCCTTGCGCGTGATGACCGTCAGCTTTGGGACGGTTGCCTCGCAGTATGCGAAGAGCAGCTTCGCGCCGTGTCGAATGATCCCGCGATGCTCCTGGTCGACACCCGGCAGGAACCCGGGAACATCGACTAGTGTGACGAGCGGAATATTGAAGCAGTCGCAGAAGCGGACGAAGCGTGCTGCCTTGTCCGACGCGTCGATGTCGAGGACTCCGGCCAGCACCTCCGGCTGCTGCGCGACGATTCCGACGCTGCGGCCCTCGACTCGCGCGAAGCCGCAGATGATGTTCCGCGCGAAATGGGCATGGACCTCGCAGAACGAGCCGCCATCGACGATGCCGCGGATCGCTTCGTGCATGTCGTAGGAGCGCTGGGCCGAATCGGGGATGAGCGCGTCGAGTGCGTCGCCATCGACCGCCGGCTCCACCCAATCGGCGGCGGTCGGAGTCAGCTCGAGGTTATTCTGTGGCATGTAGCCAATCAGCGTGCGGGCCAATTCGAGCGCTTCCGGTTCGCCGCCGCTGAGGAAGTGCGCGACGCCGCTCGTCTCGTTATGAATTCGTGCCCCACCCAATCCCTCGAAGTCGATCTCCTCGTGCGTGACCGTCTTCACCACGTTCGGACCGGTCACGAACATGTAGCTGGTCCCCTCGACCATGACCGTGAAGTCCGTGATCGCCGGCGAGTAGACCGCGCCTCCGGCGCACGGACCCATCACCAGTGAGAGCTGTGGCACGACTCCCGACGCCAGCGTGTTGCGCAGGAAGATATCGGCGTAGCCGCCCAGGCTGACGACACCCTCCTGGATTCGCGCGCCGCCGGAATCCGACAGGCCGATGATCGGGGCGCCGTTCTGCATCGCCAGGTCCATCACCTTGCAGATCTTTTCGGCGTGGACCTCGGAGAGCGAACCGCCAAACACCGTGAAGTCCTGGGCGTAGACGAAGACCAGCCGTCCGTCGATTGTTCCGTGGCCGCTCACCACGCCATCGCCGAGATAGCGCTCGTCGTCGAGACCGAAATCGCTCGCTCGATGGAGGGCGAATGCATCGAGCTCCGAGAAGCTGCCCTCGTCGAGCAGCAGGTCAAGCCGCTCGCGCGCCGTCAGCTTGCCTCGCTCGTGCTGCTGCGAGATCCGCTGTTCACCGCCACCCAGCTGGGCCGCCTCCCGCATCTGGTGCAGGCGCGCCAGCTTGTCGGCCGTCGACAAGGACTCCTCCTGTGCGGATGGTGGGCCCAGCAGGGATCGAACCTGCGACCCGCCGGTTATGAGCCGGATGC
>JBDUDC010000166.1:0-3360 GCA_040003165.1 Chloroflexota bacterium | reverse complement strand
TCGGTTCAAGGCAGTGCGTTACTGCCGCCCATCACGGCGGAGTAACTGGGAGCGCAGGGTGCGCGCCAGCCAGGCTTCGTACTGGTCGTCGCTCCATCCACGCTCGACGGTCAGGATGCGGTACACCTCCGGCGACATGACCGTGTAGACGATGTCGGCGGCCGCCGCTTGGGTGAGACCGAGCGGGAGGGCCTTGCGACGAGCGAGCTCTCGGACGATGCGGCTCTGCCCGGTGTGCCTCTGGCGGCGGACCATTTGGAGCATCTCGGCCGCCTCCTCGTCGACGACCGCCGATGTAGCGAGGACGTGCTGTAGCGCGCCGGCGCGATGCATGACACCACGCAGCAAGTGCGCGAAAGCCTCCAGCATCTTGCCCGGATCGTCGGCCTCGAAGGCGGCCTGGACTTCTGGCCGGTGCCGAAACTCGGTGGGCTCGTCATCGCCGCCGAAGGCCACGTCCATTGAGGCTTTGAGGATGGCCCGCTTGCTCCCGAACAAGCGGTACAGCGTGGCCTGCGGTACGCCGGACTCGTCGGCGATCTGGGCCACGGTCGTGGCCGGGTAGCCCTGCTCGAGGAAGAGTCGACGAGCCCCTTCAACGACTGCTTGCTGGGTGGCACGGGTCGCTGCGGTCCGTCGGGACCCGTCATACACCCTCTTGACAACCACATTGGTGAGAGTAACACTCTCGATATGAGAGTAGAACTCTCACCAATAGATCAGAGAGGAACGTCATGAGCACCCAACGCCACGAAGAGATCTTGGAGAAGTTCGACGCACTCCTCGGAGCCGAAGACCTGAGCGAACTCGATGAGCTGTGCACCTTGGACATGGTCAACCACGCCCTGGCGCCGGACAGGCCTCAGGGCGTTGCCGGCACGCGCGAGTTTCTGGAGTCGGATGGTCGGCGCAAGTTCCAGGAGCACAGGTGGGACGAGCTCACCGTGGTCGCCGAAGGCCCTTACGTCATCCAGTTCGGCAAACGAGGGGGCCACTGGCCGGGCGGCTCGTTCTTGGGGATCGATGCCCCAGCCGGTCCCTACTCCCGAGACTTCGTGGCGGCGTACCGGTTCGCCGACGGGCGGATCGCCGAGCGCTGGGCAATCCGGGACGATCTCGGAATGTTGCGACAGCTCGGCGCACTCTGAACGTTTGGCCCGGACCGCTTGTCTTCCTTGAAGGGGGACTTCCGCGCTTCGGCGACGATGCCGAGTACGCCGTCGACCCACACCACGCCCGACCACGCCGGCCGCGGTCAACGCGTCGAGGCCGTAGCGCCTACCTGGCCTCCCGACAGGCCATCGGCGACCCTGAACGGCGATCGGCTTCTGCCTGGTGATGGTGTCGGAACGAAGTGATAACTGCGTCACTTCGCCGCTTGTCGGCCCGTGCGCACGACCGGATCTGCCTGATGAGCGGCCGCGCCACCCTAGACTCGTAGTCTGGCTAGCCAGGGCGGCCACCGCTCGGACCCGTTGGCCCTGCTGCTTCCTCGAAGGGTCCACGCTCATGACCGACATCCCGACCGTCGACCGCCGCCATCGGGCGCAGGCTCGACGATTGCTGTGGCCCGTCGCGGTCACCGTATTCCTCTTCACGGTTTCCTATCCCGCCAACGACTTCGTCACCGCATCGACCGCTACGGACATCGGCCTGCGCATGTTCCTTGTGTATGCCGGCCTCGCCGCGGTGACCGTGACGGCTCTCTTCGCGCTCGTGCTGCCGTGGGCCTTCGACTGGGAAGGGTCGGGTGGCCTCGCCCTTGCACTCGCGATCCTAGGCACGCTGTTGGCACCAGGCTTCTAAACCGGATTTCCTCCGGGACTCGCGGTTGCGGGTGCGTTACTCGGCTGGGCCGGTATCTACGCCAGAAGTGGCCGCAGGTTTTCGCGAGTCGCCTTCGTGATGGGCCTCATCGGTATGGCTTTCAACGTCGTCTCCAATGTAACCGTGTTCATCTGAGGGGTGACCTCCAGCCAGCGTTCGCATCAGAGCGACCGATCGCGTTCCAGAAACCTGCGTCTCAACGCCGCATGTGGAGCGGGCCTTCATGCTGGTGAGGGGTGCGTCGTGCTGACCGACGAGCCGCAGGTCGCCATGGTCAAGGGGACCAGGCCGACGTAGCACTCGCCGACCAGCGCTGCGGCGCGCTTGAATGAGCCATGACGGTGACTGGCCTGGCCATGCGCCGGGGGCTTCAGACGAGGAAGGGCCGGTGCAGCGGGTGACAGAGCAGTCGAGTGACTTCGACCGAGGATTGTCGATGGTCGCGAGTGCTGCAGGCGCACTGGACGCGGCGGAGCTGGAGCACTGGTTCTTCGGCGGCTGGGCCGTCGACCTGTGGGTCGGCCGGCTCACTCGACCGCACGACGACATCGACGTCCTGGTTTGGCGAGAGGACGGGGCCCCTGTCCACGAGGCGCTCCAGGGAGCCGGCTGGGTCCACACGCCGACTCCTGAGGACCTGGTCGGCACCAACTACGCACGCGACGGCTACGAGCTCCAGCTCACCTTCGTGGTGGCCGGCCCAGAAGGAGGTGTCGTCGTGCCAGTTCCCGAGCAACCGATCGTGCTCTCGGACGGCCCTCTGGCCTTCGCACGCCGGAAGTTGAACGACGTATCGGTCAGAGTTCTGGCGCTGGAGATGATGCTCGCTACCAAGAGCACTCCGCGTCCCGACGAGGTGGGCGGGGCCAAGGACCGCGCCGACCTGGAGGCCCTCCGCTCACTCGCCGAATCCGCGTCATAGCGAGTGCCTTCTCGGCCTGCCGTCTGCCTGCGCCAGTGCCGATCGCCGCGCCACGAGTCACACCGACGACGGTGCCCGGCATGCCTTGCCGATCACGCCGCGATCCGGGCGAGCGTCATTCCGCCGCGTTTCGGCGATGCGGACGACCGGATCTGCCGATGATCGGATAAGCGGATAATGCTTGGAAGCACACGGAGGTTTTCCATGCAGACCGGCTTGTTCCCTTCCACCCCGGATGGCCGCTCCCCTGCCGGGGCCGAGATCCGGTACCTGATCGAAGGCGAGACCGGCGGCATGATCCACTCCACCGTCCCGCCAGGTCAGGTGAATCGGGCGACCGTCCACGCCACCGTGAGCGAGTTCTGGCATGTTCTCTCGGGCGAGGGGCAGATATGGCGACGAGACGGCACTGGTGAGGAGACGACCGTTCTGGGGAGAGGCGTTTCCATCGACATTCCCGTCGGGACGGCATTCCAGTATCGCTGCACCGGTGTCGACCCGCTCCAGTTCCTCTGCATCACAATGCCGCGCTGGCCCGGCGACAAGGAAGCGACGGTCATCGAGGGGCCGTGGAAACCGACTGCTCCCGAAGGTTGACGACAGCGTCACCA
>JBDUDC010000044.1:0-11385 GCA_040003165.1 Chloroflexota bacterium | reverse complement strand
TGCGGGCATCCGCGCCGGCCTGACCCGTCGGGCGGTGGGCGGGCAGGTCGTCCTCGAGGCCCAACTCCCGGCCTCTCCCCAGGGTGCGCCCGGGCAGGAGGGGCTGCGTATCCTCGCCACGACTGCCGACGGTGACCAGATTGCCAGCGTGGACCGGGTAGGCAGCCTCAGCGCGAGCCTCAGCATCCAGAGCCCGGACGGGGCGGTCGCGGCGCGCCAGATGCCGGGCGCCGTCGCGGCCGAGTTCACGGCCGACGGGTCGTTCCTGTTCGTGGTCGACACGAGCGGCGCGCTCTGGCGGCTCGCGTCCGCCACCGCCGACGGCGCGATCATCGCGCCCGGCCCGTTCGACGGGCCGATCCGCCTCGAGCCGAAGGGCACGCTCCTGTTGCGACGCGTCAGCTCGGTCGAGGCGCCGTTCAGCGCGCAGCTCGTGCGCTTCGACCCCCGGACCGGTGCAGGGACTGCGCTCGTAGCGGACGGTCTGGTCTACTCCGCCCATCCGCTCAGCGACGGCAGCCTCGCCGTGGTGGCGCACCCGATCGGCGGCGGAACTTCAGTTCGTCGACTTGGGGTCGATGGCTCGATCACGCCGATCGCCGATCTGGGTCCGGCGGCCATCGACGTCGACGTGGCAGCCGACGCCACGATCGCCTACGAGGAAGCGGCTGACGGCATCTATCTGCTCAAGGCCGGTGCCGCGAAGGCGGAACGGCTCGGTCGGGGCCGAGCCCCCTCCTTCTCGCCGAACGGCCGCGAGCTGCTCGTGCTTCGTGACGGGGCCGCGTCGGTGCTCGACCTCGATGGTTCCGTGCTGGCCGAGATTGACTCGGCCGACGCCAGCTGGATCGCCTGTGGAGAGGAGTGCGGATCATGATGGCGATGCTGCGCGCGGCGAGTGGGGCGCTGCTTCTGCTGCTGCTGGTGAGCGGAACCGTAAAGGCGGCTGATGACTACACGCTCCCGTTCCACGACCCGACCGTCAGCCTGAGCTACGGCGTCGATCGGGATCCGCGATCGTGCGTCCAGGCCGACTGGACGGGCCAGGTCTGGCTTGACTGCGCCGCCCATGTGGGGCGCGTCTACGACAACCACACCGGCATGGACTTCCCGATGCCGGCCTTCTCCGGGGTCGCAGTGGCGCGAGACGGCGTCGTGATCGATCTGTTCGAGGGCTTCGGAACCTGGCAGTTCGGCGCGAACGGCAACTACGTGCTGGTCGGGCACCCCGACGGGAAGCGGACCCTTTACTACCACCTGGCCCAGAACGGCGTGCTGGTAGGTGTCGGCGACCAGGTGACTGCAGGGCAGGTGATCGCGCATTCGGGCTGCAGCGGGAAGTGCTACGGCGAGCACCTCCACTTTGAGCTGCTGGCGCAGCAGAGCGGCCGGTGGCTCCCAGCCGACCCGAACTGGGAGCGGCGATGGACGACCTGGCCGGGGCGCGTCCCCTTCCTTGCGACCTACTGGCGTGAGAACACCGCGGCGGCCGAGACGGTCATTCGCGGCCAGACGATCGCGCACTGGGTCGAGTTCCGGAACGACGGAGGTCGTACCTGGCGCAACGACATCGGACGGGGTCGAATCCTGCTCGGGACCTGGAACCCAGCCGCGCATGCGAGCCCATTTCGGGCGTGGGATTGGGGCTCGAGCTGGTACGCGACGAACGTCGACAGCGCCGCAGCTCCCGGACAGGTCGGGCGCTTCACGTTCGGCCTGTACGGCGGCCCGGCGCCCGGCTCCTACCGCGAAACGTTCAACCTCGTGGCCAACAGCCTCTTCTGGTTCGACCATGCCCACCTCGGCGGCTTCTGGGTTCCGATCAATGTCGTCTCGGGCACGTCACCGACGCCCCGAGCCGCGAACCGCTGAGCCGTCAACGCCGAACCATCCGTAGGGAGGCATCCAATGCTTCGTTCTCGCGCGGTCGCCGCGTTCCTCGGCATCGTGCTCACGGGCTGCGGCACAACTCCAGCGCTGCCCGCGAGATCCGTGGTGCCATCGGTCGCTTCCGGGGCGGTGTCGACGCCGACGCCCGCCCCGGCTCTCGCCAGCAGCTCGGACGCTCATCCGGGGGGATCGCCGGTCTTTCCCGGCCTGCCTCTCGGATTTCCGGTGCCTCCCGACGCGGCGCCCCTTCCACTGGCCGCCGGCCGAGCGGTGGTCGGCAGGTGGACTGTTCCGCCCGGCTCGGCCACGTATCGCTTCTACCAGCAGGCGCTCCGGGGCGCGGGCTACTCGATCACGGACCTCGCTGCGGGTGACACGGTGGCCAGCATTCGGTTCGCGGACGCGGCGGGCGTCACCTGGCAGATCGACATCGCGGGCGACACCGAATCGGCGGTCCTCGAGGTCGGACCCGTACATCCCTGAGCGATTCGCGGCCTTCCTTCGGGGCGGTCGTCCATCGCATTGCGTGCTAGGCTCGTCATCGACAAGTCAAGGAACGACAGGGGAGCGCGCAAGCGCTGAGAGTGCGGCACCACCGCAGACCCTCGAACCTGATCTGGATCATGCCAGCGCAGGGAGTCGGTTTGAACCCGCCGCGACGCGCGCTCTCCCAACCACGGAAGGAGCGCACTCGAACTCGTGAAGGCCGTCGTGGTTGCGGATGGAGAGCCTGCACCGGCTGACGCCCGCCACCTTGCCGATGCCGATCTGATCGTCGCTGCCGACGGCGGCGCGGCCTGGCTCGCTGACCAGGCGGTGCTGCCGCATCTCGTCGTGGGCGACCTCGACTCGATCGAGGCGCACGAACTGGATCGGCTTCGGGCTGCGGGCGTAACGATCGAGCGCCACCCCGTCGACAAGGACCGGTCCGACGCGGAGCTGGCGCTGGCCCGGGTCGTCGCCGCCGGCGCGGACGAGGTGACCGTGCTTGGCGGGCTCGCCGGACCGCGGCTCGACCACGCGCTCTCGAATCTGCTCATGCTCGCCAATCCGGGGTGGCGAGGGGTCGCCGTCCGAGTCCTTCGCGGAGGGACGACCGTCCGCGCGATCCGCGGCGGTGAGGGCCTCAGTCTCAGCGGCGCCCCGGGCGATCTCGTCACGCTCCTCCCGATCGGGGATGCGCACGGGGTCGTGACCGATGGGCTCGCCTACCCGCTCTCCGGAGAGACGCTGCGCGTCGGCGAGTCGCGCGGCCTCAGCAACGCGATCGCCGGCGAGGTGGCATCGGTCGGGCTCGAGGCGGGAACGCTCCTGGTCGTGGAAGTCAGCAGGGAGGATTGAGATGCAAACCTCGACGCCTGGCGTGAATCACGAAGTTGTGCCAGCCGGTCCGGCGGCCGGCTGGCGGACGGTCGATATCGTCGTCGCGGCGGTCATCGCTGTCGCGTTCGGCGCGGTCTTCCAGGTCTGGAACCTCGTCTGGGAGGGCGCTCGGCCGGCATTCCTTGCCTTTCCTCCGCTCCAGGGCCTGATGTACGGGGTCTGGATGATTCCGGGTGTGGTGGTTCCGCTCGTCATCCGACGCCCCGGCGCCGCGCTGCTCGGCGAGGCGCTGGCCGCGAGCGCTTCGGCGCTCTTCGGCGCCCCGTGGGGCCTCCTCACCGTCGTCTACGGCTTGATGCAGGGCGCGGCTGCCGAGCTCGTCTTCGCGTTCGGCCTCTACCGGCGCTGGGGACTGGTCTCGGCCATTCTCGCCGCCGCGGCTGCCGGGGCCGCGGCCAGCCTGCTCGACGTGGCGCTCTACTACCTGGAGTGGGCGCCGGCCTGGCAGCTCGCGTACGCGGCGCTCGTCATTCCGAGCTCCGCCGCGATCGGGGGGATCGGCTCATGGGGCCTCGTGCGATCGCTCGCTCAGACCGGCGTGCTGAGCGCATTCGCCTCGGGTCGCGACCAGCGCGAAGTGTGAGCCGAGGCGGCCGGCCGACAACGCGACACCGATGAGACCAAGGCCGGCCGCCGTCGAGGCGCGCGGGTGGGGATGGCGTCACGCCGGGCGCCGGGACTGGGCCGTGCGCGGGCTCGACCTGCGGATCGAGGCGGGAGAGCGCGTGCTGCTGCTCGGAAGCTCGGGTGCCGGCAAGTCGACGCTGCTGCTCGGCATGGTCGGCCTCCTCGACCCGTCGGGGGGCGGCGAGCAGGAGGGGGAGCTGCAGATCCGCGGTGTGGAGCCGGCGGCCGCCCGGGAGGCCACCGGGATCCTCTTCCAGGACCCCGAGTCGCAGCTGGTGATGGGCCGGGCCGGCGACGACGTCGCCTTCGGCCTCGAGAACCGATGCGTGCCAACCGGGGCCATGTGGCCACGCGTCGACGAGGCGCTCGCGGCGGTCGGCTTCCGCTACGGGCGCCAACGGTCGACGAACGCCCTGTCAGGCGGCGAGCAGCAGCGCCTGGCTTTGGCTGGGGTCATCGTCCTCCGACCCGCCCTCCTCCTGCTCGACGAGCCGACCGCGAACCTCGATCCGGCCGCGGCAGCGGCGATCCGCGGCGTCATCGCGGAGTGCCTCGAGCGGAGGGAGACGTCCCTCGTCCTGGTCGAGCATCGCATCGGGCAGTGGCTGCCGCTGGTTGACCGGGTGGTCGTACTCGAGCCGGGGGGCGGGTTGAGCGCGGATGGCCCGCCGCTCGAGCTCTTCGAGCGCCTGGGTGATCGCCTCGCGGCGGCGGGCGTCTGGGTCCCGGGCCGGCCGGTGGAGCGACCGCCGCAGCGACGGCGACGCGCTGCCGAGACGATGATCCTTGCCAGGGAGGTCGGCTTCCGCTACCCGGGCGGCCCGGACGCGGCGCTCAAGGGAGTGGACCTCCAGCTCCGCTCCTCGGAGGCGCTGGCGCTCGTCGGGCCCACGGGCGCGGGCAAGTCGACCCTCGCGCTTCTGCTGGCGGGGCTGCTGGCGCCGACCGCGGGGAGCATCCTCGCCACCGAAGCGCTTGCCCACGGGCAGCGGCACGACCTGATCGCGCGCTGGCCGGCCCGCGAGCTGGTGAAGCGCATCGGGACCGTCTTTCAGAACCCCGAGCACCAATTCCTGACGCGACGCGTGATTGACGAGCTGCAGCTCGGGCCTCGGCGGGCCGGCGTCGAGCCCAGCGCGGCCCGGGCCCGGGTCGATGAGCTCCTCTCGCGGCTCCGCCTCACGCACCTCGCACAGGCGAATCCATTCACTCTCTCCGGCGGAGAGAAGCGACGCCTGTCGGTGGCGACGGCGCTCGCCACCGCGCCGCCGGTGCTGGTCCTCGACGAGCCGACGTTCGGCCAGGACCGGCGCACCTGGATCGAGCTCCTCGACCTGCTGGCCACGCTGCGCGACGAGGGCCGGGCGATCTGCTTCGTGACCCACGATCGCGACTTCGCGCACGCCCTCGCTGACCGGACCCTGCGCCTGGCTGCGCCATGAGGCTCTTCACGCCGCTCGTCCCGGATGCTACGGCGCCGCTGGCGCGCGCGAACCCCATTGCCAAGCTCGGCGCGGCGCTGCTCTTGATGTTCGTCCTCTTCGTTTCCGACGATCTCCTCACACCGTCGATCCTCCTGGCCGGCCTGCTCGCCACGCTGCCACTCACCGGATTGGCGCCCCGCGTGCTCATCGCCCGCACCTGGCCGTTGCTGGTCGTGGCGACCTCGGTCGGCGTCCTGAACGCGCTCTTTGCGCCGGAGCAGGCGGGCGCCCTGATCCAGATCGGTCCGGCAGCGGCTGGTGCGCAGAACCTCCTCGCGGGGCTGGCGCTGGGCGTGCGACTGCTCACCATCGCGGGCGTGGGAGTGGTGACCCTCGCCACCATCGAGCCGACCGACCTGGCCGATGCCCTCGTCCAGCAGCTCGGGGTGTCGCCGCGCTTCGCGGTCGGGGCGCTGGCCGCGCTCCGGCTCCTCCCGATCCTGGCCGACGAGTGGCAGCTGATCCGCCTCGCCCGCCGCGCGCGCGGGGTCGACGCCGGGCGCAGCGCCTTCGCCGCCGCCGGCATCTTCTTCGGCGAGCTGCTGACGCTTCTCGTATCCGCGGTCCGGCGCGCGACGCGGCTCGCGCTGGCGATGGAAGCACGTGGACTCGGCAGCCGTCCCTGTCGCGGCATCGCCCGTCCGCAGCGGGTCGGCGCCGGAGACTTGGCGCTATTGGTTGCGGCGGCGCTCCTCGCGGCGGGCGCCGTGGGCGTCGGCCTGGCTGCCGGCACCTACCGCTTCATCTTCGCCTGATCGACCGGGACCTCATCTCCGCGGAACGGGCCGAGCCAGGTCGGGTCTTGCATAGCGCCGACGTAGCGGGCCGGATCGAAGGGCGCCAGCGGGAGGGTCCGCGGCGCGCCCGAGCTGATCAGCTCGGAGAGGAGCAGGCCGAGGATCGGGGCGTACGGGTGGCCGTGGCCGGTGAGCCCGCAGGCCAGGAACGCGCCCGGCATCGGCGTGCCGTCGGCAGCAGGCAGCGGTCCCGCCATCGGGACCTCCTGCGAGGCGAAATCGAGCAGGCCGCTCCAGGCGCGCACCACGCGAACGTCGCGGAGGGCCGGGTGGAGCCGCGCGAGCAGCTGCGCGAGCAGTGGCGGGATCCGTGGCGAAACGTCCATCGCGTAGCACCCGATCCCCATCCCCAAGTCGGCGATCGCGTAGCCCCCGATCAGCACCTCGCCGGTGCGCATCTGGCGCCAGTACTCGTTGCACTGGTTGGTCTCGAATCCCGGCCCCAGCAGTGGTGGGAGCGGCTCGGTCACCATGACGTGCTCGCGGATGGGCGTGAGGTTGGCCGCGATCGACGGAACGAGGGCAGGCGTCCAGGCGTTGGTGGCCAGCAGGACCGTCCCCGCGCTGACCGGGCCGTGGGAGGTCGCGACCCCTGCGGCGCGTCCGGATCGGACCAGGAGCTCGTCGACCCGGACGCCGGTGACCACCCGCGCCCCGTTGAGCGTCGCGGCCTCAAGCAGCCGGTAGACGAGCCGGAACGGGTTCAGCTTCCCGTCGCGCGGCGTCCACTTGGCCGATTGGGCGACGCGCCGGTCGAGCGCGGGGGCCAGCTCGCGGAGGTCGGCCCCGCCGACCACGCTGACTTCGACGCCACCGGCAGCCTGCTGTTCTCCGAGCGCGCGCCCGTGCGCGTCCTGTCCCTCGGTCGTGAACAGGTCCAGCGAGCCGGAACGCTCCCACTCGATCCCACCGGGCAGATCTGCATGCAGCTCCTCGAGCAGGTCGAGCGAGCGGGTCGTGTACTCCGCGATCGAGTGGCCACCGGCCTCGCGGACGAGGCGATCCACCCGCGGAAAGTGGCCGCCAAGCCCGGCCAGCGCCATGCCGGCGTTGCGGCCGGACGCGCCCCAGGCGGGCGCGTTCGCCTCGATCACGAGGGGCCGCATCCCTGCCAACGCGAGCCGATAGGCCGCCGAGGCACCCATCATCCCGCCGCCCACCACCACCACCTCGGCGCCGTCGGGAAGCTCCGCCGCGGGGTCCGGGACGAAGGGGACCGGTTCGGCGGGCGGCGCGAACTGGGGTGCGGTCTGGCTCATGCCCAGCGGAGTGTACCCTCGGCGGATGGCGGGTTCGGAGGAGGTGCGCTTCCAGGCCGGCGAGACAGAGCTGGCTGGGACGCTGGAGCTTCCCGACGGGCCTGGCCGATACCCCTCTGTCCTCCTGCTCCCGTCGTACCTGGCCCGGGACCGGGACGGCAGCTGGGATCGGACGGGTCACGCGAGCTGGTTTGCCCCGTCGTGCGAGGGGGCAAAGCTGCTGGCGCGCCTTGCCGCAGCCCTCGCCCAGCGCGGCGTCGCCAGCCTCCGCTACGACAAGCGCGGCTGCGGACGGTCCGGCGGCCGATGGGAGGCGAGCGACCTGTTCACGCTGATCGACGACGCTCGCGATGCGCTCGCCTGGCTGCGTGGCCGTCGCGACCTCGACCTGCGTCGCAGCGGGGTCGTCGGCCATGGTGAGGGAGCCGCGATCGCCCTCAGCGTCGCCATCGCCGATCCGGTGATCGGCGCGCTGACGCTGATCGACGGTGCTGCGCGCTCGTGGCGCGACGTGGTGCGGCGGGGCGTTGCCGAGCGCGCCCGCACCGGGCGGGATCGGGACCATCCGCTCGTCGCCGCCATCGACCGGGCCGCAGAGGAGCTGATCGAGGCCGCCGACCGGCGTGAGCGGTCGCGGACGGTCCACCTACCGGACGGCGGGGCCTTGGAGCTGAATCTTGCCGCCTGGGAGCAGGCGATCCACACTCCGCCGCTCGCCCTGGCCAGCATGCTGCACCGCTCCGTCAGCCTCGTCCACGGCGATTCGGACGCCTGGGTCGATCCCGACGAGAGCCGTCTTCTGCGGGCGGTGCTCGCAGCCGGCGGGGAATCAACGCCCCTGCGGTTGGTTCCCGGCGCGGGCCATGACCTCGACGAGGCGAACGCGAAGCTCATCGGCGAGGTCGCCGACGATCTCGTGGCCCGGCTCCAGCCGCGTGAGCTGCCCCCTCTCCTGCTGGCGATCGAGGAGATGGGTTGAGCGTGGCGATGGGATACGATGTCTCCGTGCCCCGATTGCAACCGGGCGATCCTGCCCCCTCATTCACGCTCGCGGCGGATGACGGGAGCACGATCTCGAGCGAGGGCCTCGCCGGCCAGCGATACGTCCTCTACTTCTACCCGAAGGACGACACACCCGGATGCACCACCCAGGCGTGCAGCCTGCGTGACAGCTTCGGGCGGGTGACTGCCACCGGCGTACAGCTCTTCGGCGTGTCCCCCGACAGCGTCGCCAAGCACGTGAAGTTCCGCGAGAAGTACGGCCTGCCCTTCCGGCTCCTCTCCGACAGTGGCCATGAGCTCGCCGCGCAGTTCGGAGTCTGGATCGAGAAGACGCTGGCGGGTCGGACCTACCACGGCAATGAGCGCAGCACCTTCGTCATCGGCCCCGATGCGAAGGTCGAGCGCGTCCTGGCCCGGGTCAAGCCAGCCGAGCATGTCGACCAGCTGATGGCGGCTCTTGGCCGGTGAAGGAGGCCGCCCTCGTGGCCGCCGCCTGCCTGCTGGTTGTGGCGGTGGTGATGGCTCTCGCCGTGCTGATCGCGCCGATCCGGTAGCTGTGTGTCTCCGTTGATCTGGGTCGCCACCGCCATCGTGCTCGTGCTGTGGCTGGTCGGCCTGCTGCTGCGCATCGGCCAATGGGTGAACCTGCTGCTGGTGGTGGCGGCCGTGCTCCTGGTGGTGCAGCTGATCAACGAGCGAAATCGCCCGCCCGCCGACTGAGCAAGCGTCTGGCACGGCACGTGCGTTACGCGAGCACTGCCGTCCGATCCGGCGGCTTCCCCAGGCGGAACCACAAGGAGGTGACAAACCGATGCTATGGACCATTCTGGTCATCCTTCTGGTCCTCTGGCTGCTCGGACTGATCGGCGGAATCGGTGGCGGACTGATCCACCTTCTGCTGGTCATCGCGGCCATCGTGCTGCTCTTCCAGCTGCTCTCAGGACGTCGCGCCGTCTAGCCAGCGCGACCTGCGAAATAGCCAGGCATTGAAGGACGCTGATCCTGCCGCCGGGTGGGAGTCGGCGTCCGCCTGTATCCGGGGGGTCTGACTGCGGCCCTCTGCGACCGCAGACCTGTCACCAGCATCGGCTAGGCTTGGGCCGGTGCCGTCGATCGAACCCTTTCGCTTTCTGCACACGGGCGACCTGCATCTCGACAGCCCGTTCGAGGGGCTGAGCGCCGAGGCGCCACCCGAGGTCCTCGCCCTACTGCGGTCCGCCACCACCGATGCGTGGCGCGCGGTCGTGCGGAACGCGATCGATGCGAGGGTCGACTTCGTGGTTGTCGCCGGCGACGTGTTCGAGGTCGCCAGTCCCACGCTGGTCGGCCAGACGCGATTTCGCGACGGCCTGGCAGAGCTCGCCGCCGAAGGAATTCCGAGCTTCGTGGTCCACGGCAACCACGATCCGCTTGATGGGCGCAGCTGGGCGCCGGGCCTGGACTTTCCGGACGTGGCATATCGGTTCGGGACGGACGCGGTCGAGGCGGTCCCGGTCATGCGCAACGGGCGCGAGATCGCCCGCGTCCACGGGCGCTCCTATCCGCGCGCTGCCGTCACGGAGAACTACACGCTGGGCTTCCGGGCCGATCCTGCTGCCCCCTTCTCGATCGGGCTGCTGCATACCAATGTCGGCGACCGACCGGGCCATGCAAACTACGCTCCATGCTCGGTTGATGACCTGCGCGCCTCGGGGATGGACTACTGGGCTCTCGGCCACATCCACCAGCCGGGCCAGGTGGCCGCGGATCCGCCCGCGATCTACTGCGGCATCCCGCAGGGGCGGGATCCCGGCGAGCTGGGGCCGCGTGGCTGCTTTGTCGTCGAGGTCGACGCCGCCGGTCGCGTTACGCCGCGGTTCGTCCCCACCGACCTCGTCCGATGGCACCTGTTGGAGGTGGCGATCGACCCGCTCAGCGACGACGAGGCGCTGCGTCGCGCCTGCCGCGAGGCACTCGGTGAGGCGCTCGACGCGGCCGATGGACGCTCGCTCGTGCTTCGTGTCCGACTTGCGGGCCGCGGCCCGCTGCACGCCAGCCTGGCCCGCCCCGGATACCTCGATGACCTGCGTGAGCTCCTCAACGAGGAGGGCAGCCTCACGCCTCCATTTGCCTGGGTCGAGTCGGTCCGCGACCTGACCCGACCCGAGATCGACCTGGAGACGCGTCGCGACACCCCGGACTTCGTCGGCGATTTCCTGCGCGCCGCGGCCGCGGCGCGACGCAGCCACACCAGCACCGATCCTGAGGACCACGAACGCTGGCGCACGCTGCTGCGTTCCGCCGTGGCGCCGCTCTTCGACGACTCGCAGCGCGGCCGGCGCCACCTTGCCGCGGCGCGCCCTTCCGACGAGGCACTCGCCACCGACCTGCTCGCCGAGGCGGAGGCGCTCGGCGCGGATCTGCTGCTCGCCGCAGAGGAGGAGCGCTGATGCGCATCGAGCGCATCGAGATCGACGGATTCGGTCGTTTCCATGACGCGGTCTGGGCATTCGAGGACGGGCTGACGGTGCTCCTCGGGGCGAACGAGGCGGGCAAAACGACGCTACTCAACGCGCTCCGTGCGCTCTTCTTCGGCTTCGAGTCGACCCGGGACCGCCGGACCTGGTATCCGGCCCTCGCCGGCGGCCGGCGCGGTGGTCGTCTCATCCTCCTCACCGGCGACGGCGAGCGCTGGACGGTCGAGCGACACGGGGACCGCGGCGGCGGCGGCGCGCTGGCGGTTCGCGCGCCGAACGGCAACCAGGGCGGTCAGGAGACTCTCGACCGCCTCCTCCACGGGGCCGACGGGAGCCTCTTCAACAACATCTTCGCATTCGGCCTGAGCGAGCTGCAGACCTTCGACACGCTCTCGGCCGATGGGGTGCGCGGCCGGATCTACGGGGCCGGTGCCGGCCTCGGCGGGACGAGCGCGGTGGACCTCGAGCGCCGCCTGCGCCAGGCCCA
>JBDUDC010000043.1:0-11437 GCA_040003165.1 Chloroflexota bacterium | reverse complement strand
CTATGTCTACCTCTTCGGCACCGGGCTCTTCGGGCTGCTCTCCCGCGAGTTCGCCGCGCTCCCGGAGCGGCTGGCAAGTGCCGCGGCGCGGATGCGGGGGCTGCCGGCTGCGCTCGAAGCCGCGCGGGCGAATCTCGTCGCGCCCGGCGAGCGGGCGGTGAGCCGCTTCCACGTCGAGAAGGCGATCGCGACCATGCCCGGCGTCGCCGACCTCTGCCGCAGCGCGGTCACCGAAGCGGATCGGGAGGGCGGCGCGCTGCGCGAGGAGGTCGCGGACGCTGCTGACGCGGGCGCGACAGCGATCGATCTGTTCACCGCCTGGCTGCGCGACGAGCTGCTGCCCCGGGCGGATGGCGACTTTCGCCTTGGCCGCCACCTGTACGGGCGCAAGTTCCGCCACGCCCTGAAGTCGACGGTCAGCCCCGACGAGCTCGAGGCGCGGGCGGCGTCGGCCTACGAGGAGGTCCGGGCGGAGATGCTGCGCATCGCGCGCGAGCTCTGGTCGGAGTGGATCGGCGACGAGCCGGTGCCGGCTGACGACAAGACGACGATCCGCCGCGTCCTCGACGCGATCGCCGGCGACCATCCGGCCGCAGGCGAGCTGCTCGATTACTGCCGCGCCGAGAACGAGAAGATCGAGGCCTTCATCCGCGAGCGCGACCTCATGGGCCTGCCGGACGAGCCGCTCCAGATCATCTGGACCCCGCCCTTCCTGCGTGCATTCGGCGGCGCGATGCTGATCCCACCCGGCCCCCTCGATCGCGGCCTGAGCAGCTATTTCGCCATCACCCCCATGCCCGACGACTGGACCGATGAGCAGCGCGAGTCGAACCTTCGCGAGGACAACCGGCGCATGCTTCGGCTGCTCACCATCCACGAGGCCGTGCCGGGCCACTACCTGCAGCTCGCCTATTCGAACCGGAGCCGGTCGCTGGCTCGTGCCGTCTTCGCGTCAGGCGTGTTCGCCGAGGGCTGGGCGGTGTACGCGACCCAGGTGATGATGGACGTCGGCTACGGGGCCGATGACCCGGCCCTCATGCTCGTCCACTGGAAGTTCTTCCTGCGCGCCGTCACGAACACGCTCATCGACATCCGCATCCACGCTGGTGCGATGACCGAGGACGAGGCGATGCGGCTGATGGTCGAGGGTGGCTTCCAGGAGCGCTCGGAGGCCTCCGAGAAGTGGAACCGCGCCCGCCTCTCCTCGACGCAGCTGTGCGAGTACTACCTCGGCAGCGTCGAGATGAGCGAGCTCGAGCGGCTGGCGCGCGCGGCGGCCGAGGGCGCGGGACGGGAGTTCGCGTGGCGTCCGTTCCTCGAGTCCGTGCTGGCGCACGGCACGCCACCGATGCCGGTGATCCGGAAGATCCTCTACCCGGGCTAGCGGGCCAGCATCAGGTCGAGGAGCGAGGGCACGGCGCCCTCGTGGTACGCCAGAATGCCCTTGAGGTCGGCGTGGCTCTGGTGGGCGATGAGCGCCAGGGTGATGTCTTGCCGGGGGAGGTGCACCAGCAGGGTCGTGTAGGTGCCCAGCAGGCCGCTGTGCCCGGGCCCGACCAGCGAGCGGGTCAGCTCGACGCGCTGGGTGCCAAAGCCGTAGCCATCCTTGTTGAAGTGCGTCATGCGGTGCAGCGTCTCGGGTCGGAGCAGCGACCCCCCGTAGAGGGCGTCGCCCCAGCGCACGAGGTCGTCCACGGTCGACTCGGTCGCGCCCGACCCCCAGAAGGCGCTCGCCCAGGACGGGTCGAGCAGGCCGTCGTCCGACGCTTCTCCGGGGCCGATGAGGTGCGTGCGGCTGAGGCCCAGCGGGTGGGTGAAGCGTGCGGCCAGCACGTCGTGGAGCGGCGAGCCCGTGACTCGCTCGATCAGCATGCCGAGCAGCAGATAGTTGGTGTTCGAGTAGGCCCAGCCCTTGCCGGGCGCGAACCACGGCCCGCCGATGGTCTTGAGGATCTCGGCGCGCGTCCAGGCGTGCGAGCGGTCGCTGTTGAGGGCGTTGCTCATGGTGTCGGTGAACAGGTCGGCGATCCCGCTGGTGTGCTGGAGCAGCTCAGCCACGGTGATGCCTCTGGCCACCTTCGCCTCGGGGAGATACCGGGTGACGGGATCGCCCAGGCCGATGGCTCCCTCGTCGGCAAGCTGCAAGGTGAGTGCCGCCACGAACGTCTTCATGACACTGCCGATCACCAGCGGACGGCCCGGCTCGATTGAGCCCGCTGTCCCGCTCCAGCCACCGCCGTCGCCCTTCAGCACCGCCAGGGAGATGCCCGGAACGCCGAAATGGACGCGCGCGGCTTCGAGCGCGACCTCGTAGGAGCCGATGAAGCGCGGCGCTGGAGACGAGACGACCGTCGGGGCGCGGCGCTCCGCGGCGTCGAGCGGCCGCCGGCTCACGAACAGCCGGGCAGGCCCGTCGAGCGGATCTGCGGCCCGCGCCGGGGCAACGTCGAGCGTGCCGCTGAGCACGAGCGCGACCGCCACGAGGGCAGCGCAGCGCGCCCGGCGCGCACCGCGGCTCGCCGGGCCCCCGCGCCGCTGCGCCTGTTCGGAGAGGCTCATGGAGGGCGATTCTGGCGCAAACCGTCGGCGAGGTGCAATGACCGCTGGTCCTGGCCCACTTGGCAGAAGCCCGAATCTTTGTTAGCATTGCTAACAATGAGCCCTGGTGGTCAAGCGCCCAAGCTGCGCGTCCTACCCCCCGCCCCAGCGCCGCCCTC
Source organism: Chloroflexota bacterium (assembly GCA_040003165.1). Taxonomy (GTDB): domain Bacteria; phylum Chloroflexota; class Limnocylindria; order QHBO01; family QHBO01; genus JALYSK01. Next base: position 8,720 of record JBDUDC010000043.1, on the reverse strand, counting down.
CGGTCCCCAGCCGGAGGGGTTCCGGCGCGGCTTTGTCGCGCTCCGCCATCGCAACTATCGGCTCTACTGGTTCGGCCAGATCGCGAGCCTGGTCGGCACCTGGATGCAGTCGGTCAGCCAGCCGTGGCTCGTCCTGCAGCTCGGCGGCTCGCCACTTCAGCTGGGCACCGTGCTGGCCCTGCAGTTCGCGCCTGCGATGTTCCTGGCGCCGCTCGGCGGCGTGCTGGCCGATCGGGTCGACAAGCGCAATGCGCTGCGGGCGACCCAGTCGGTTGCGCTGGTCCAGGCGGCCGTGCTGTGCGCGCTGACGTTCACCGGGGTGGTGGAGATCTGGCACATCTACATCCTGGCGACGGTCCTTGGCGTCACCAGCGCGGTCGACATGCCGATCCGCCAGTCCTTCGCCGCGGAGCTCGTCCCCAGAGACGAGCTGGTCAACGCGATCGCGCTGAACTCGACCTCGTTCAACCTGGCCCGCGTCATCGGTCCCGCCATCGCCGGCCTCACCCTGGCCGTCTTCGGGACCGCCTTCAACTTCGGGCTCAACGCCGTCAGCTACCTCGCGGTGCTGGTCGCGCTGACGATGATGGACGCGAGCCTGCTGCACCGCAGCGAGCGGCCGGAGGTCTTCCCATCGGTCCGATCGAGCCTCGCCGAGGGCTTCCGCTACGCGGTCCGGACTCCGCACGTGCTCTGGCCTCTGCTGCTGCTCGGCGGGATGGCCACCTTTGCCATGAACTTCCAGACGCTGCTGCCGCTCTTCGCGCGCAACACGCTGGGCCTGGAGGCGAACGGGTACGGGGCCCTCTATGCCTCGATGGGCGCCGGGTCGCTCATGGGGTCGCTGATGCTCGCCTTCGCCCGCGGCAAGCGGCCGCTCATCCGGATGATCCTCGGCGGCGGCCTTGTCTTCCTCGCATTCGAGGTGCTGCTCGGGCTCACGCGCTCGCCGCTCTTCGCCTTCCCGATCGTGATCGTGATCGGCTTCGCCTCGATGTTGATGGTGAACACGATCAACGTCACCGTCCAGCACCGCGTACCGAACGAGCTTCGCGGACGGGTGATGTCGCTCTACGTGACGGTGTTCGCGGGCACGGCGCCGATCGGCGGCATCTTCGCCGGACTGGTGGCCCAACTCTGGGGAGCGCCGGCCGGCTTCGTGCTCGGGGCGGCGTTCTCGAGCCTCTTCCTCGCGGTCGTGGCCTGGCAGCTGCTGGTCCGCCGCGCGATGGCCGAGGCGACGCGATCGCGCCCGCTTCCGGCGCGCGTGGTCGAGCCGCCCGACGCGAGCAACCGAGCCGGCTGACCCCCGTTCAGCGCTGCGGGCGTTGAGGCAGGAGGACCTGGAGCTCCTGCAGCGCGGCCGAGATCGCTGCTCGCCGCTCGGCCGGCAGCGGCTCCAACAGCTCCCGTGCCGCGGCGAGCAGGTCGCGCCGCATCGCGCGCGCGCGGCGACGTCCGGCCACGGTCAGCGCCAGGATCACCGCGCGCTTGTCGGTCGGATGCGCGGTGCGCTCCACCAATCCGGACTCGACCAGGGTTGAGGCGAGCCTCGTCACCACCGGAGCGGTGACCAGCAGCCGGCGCGCGACCTCGGCCTGCGCCGAGGGCCCCTCGAGGTCGATCATGCGCAGGACGTTGTACTGCTGATAGGTGAGCTCGCTCCACGCGCGCCGACGGCGGGCATGGGCCACCAGGTGGCGCATGACCGGGGCGACGGTGGCAATCAGGCTCGCCTCGAGGCTCGTGCGCCCTTGACGAGGAGCCTTCGCGGTGGCCGACATGACGATCGATCCTAGCACCCGCCGCCGCGGCCTTACCCTCGGCCTGCTGGCGCTCGCGCACGCGGTGATCCACGCCCAATCGGCCCTCATGCCGCTCGTCTATCCGCTCGTCATCGTCCAGTTCGCGCTCGAGCCGCGCGACATCGGCACCTTCATCGCCGTCACGACGGCCGTCGGCGGCTGCATGCAGCTGGCGTACGGCTTCCTGACGCGCTATGTCGGCAGGCCGGCGCTGCTTGCCGGCGGGCAGCTGGCCTTCGGCGCCAGCCTGCTCGCGGCCGGCCTGGCGCAGTCGGTGGGGCAGCTGCTTGCCGCCATCAGCGCCTCGCGCATCGGCGCCAGCCCGCAGCACACGGTTGGCAACGCGCTCCTCTCGGATCGCTTCCCTCCCGAGCGGCGTGGGTTCGCGATCAGCGTCCATATCAGCGGCGGCAACGTCGGCACCATCGCGGTGCCATTCGTGGGTGGTGCGCTCCTCGCGACAGTGGGGTGGCAGACGACCCTGGCACTGTTCGGCATCCCCGCGTTGGTGGTCGGGGTGCTGATCGCGTTCGCCGTTCGGGAGGACCAGGCGGCCTATCGGCGCCGCGCACGGGCTTCCGGATCGGTCGGCAGCCAGCTGCGCACCGTGCTCGGGCGGCGCGACCTGCGCCTGATCCTTGGAGCGTCTCTGATCGCGGCCGGAGGTCGTGGGCTCGACATCGTGGCGCCCTTCATGGTGCTCTACCTCCGCGGCCCGTTGGGTATCTCGGAGGGGACGACGAGGCTGCTATACGGGCTGCTGCTGGTCGGCGCCGTCATCGGTCCGTTGCTGGCGGGCTGGCTGTCGGATCGCTTCGGACGTCGCCGCACCCTGGTCGTGTACTACGTGCTCTCGGCCGCCGGCATCCTCGCCTTCATTGCGGCCGGCTCGAACCTCCTGCTGCTGGTCCCGCTCCTCCTGCCATTCGGGACCGCGGTCTTCAGCGAGTCGCCGGTGCTGCAGGCCTACCTCGCGGATCGTTCCGCTGGCCCGACCCGCGACGTCGCGTTCGCGGTCTACTTCACGGCGGCATTCGGGATCGGCGCGTTCTGGGCATTCGTCATCGGCAACGTCGTGAGTGCGTTCGGGTATCCGATCGCGTTCGGGCTGATGGCGGCCTCGTACGTAGGCGCGGCGGTGCTGCTGCTCGCGGTTCGCGAGCGCCCATTTCCTGCGGCTGATGAGCCGGCAGCTTGAGCTGCGCGCGAGCCTGCGCACGTCGCGGTCTGGTTATTACCTCGGGTTATACGTTGGGCGTCCAAGCCTTGCTGGGCGGTCCCGGGAGCCGCGATTTATCACAACCAGTCATCGGCCGTGGTCGTTTCGACCTAGCCCGGCTCCGAACGCGGCGATCTCATTACTCCGGGTCATACCGCGGCCGATGGCGTTCTGAGCCCTTATGTGCCAGCAGTCCCGCCCGGCCGTCCGTGGCAGACACAGACAGACCCAACGGGACGGTGAGTACGTTACGCCTCCCGAGCTAATGCGCCGGCCAGTCACGTTGCCCGATCGGGTCTCGGAGAAACGCTGCGAGCCGCACAACGCGTCAGCAGACGGGAACACCCTCGCAGATCTGGTCCACGCGGGCCTCGAGGCGGCGCAACGTGGCGAGGATCTCGTCGATTCGCGCGTCAGCGGGCGCGGCGCTGCTCAGCGGGCTGCCGGCTGCGGTCCCGCGTAGCCACTCCTTGATTCGGTTTTCGAGGTCGCCCAGCGCCAATGCCAGGTCTCCGGAGCCGATCCCGCTTTCCGCCGCAGCCACCTCCCGATGGAGCTGGTCGAGCTCCGTGCGTGTGGCGATCGACTGCAACACGAGCACGGCCAGCAGGACGAGGGTCAGGACATTGAGCGCGACGAGCAATGGGACGATGGGCGAGCGCATGTCCGCAGGACCAGCAAGTCACGCGCCGCGGCTACGCGCAATTTGGGCGCGTACACTCGTCTGACAGCGCCGCCGAGGAGGGGCTCATGGTGTCTTTCGCGGACGAGGTCGAAACGACTCGCTGCTGGATGGAGAGTGAGCGCTTCGCGGAGACCACGCGCCTGTACACCCCCCGCCAGGTCGTCGAGCAGCGCGGGACGGTGCTGACCGACTACCCCGTGGCTCGCAACGCAGCCGAACGCTTCTACGCCCGGCTGCGCGAGCTGTTCGCTCAACGGCGTTCGATCACCACCTTCGGGCCCTACTCGCCGGGGCAGGCGGTCGCCATGAAGCGAGCGGGGATCGAGGCGATCTACCTCGGCGGATGGGCAACCTCCGCCAGGGGGTCGGCGGATGAGGATCCCGGCCCCGACCTTGCGAGCTATCCCCTCAGCCAGGTGCCGGACGAGGCCGCCGGGCTGGTTCGGGCACTGCTCACGGCGGACAGGAACCAGCGCTTCGCCGTTTCGCGCATGACGGAGGCTGACCGAGAGGCCACACCCCAGATTGACTTCCAGCCATTCATCATTGCCGACGCCGACACCGGCCATGGCGGCGACGCGCACGTCCGCAACCTCATCCGGCGCTTCGTGGAGGTCGGTGTGCCCGGCTACCACATCGAGGATCAGAAGCCCGGCGCGAAGAAATGCGGGCACCAGGGCGGCAAGGTGCTGGTCGCCCAGGACGAGCAGATCAAGCGCCTCAACGCCGCGCGCTTCCAGCTGGACGTGATGGGCGTGCCCGGCATCATCGTGGCTCGGACCGACGCGGAGGCCGCCAACCTTATCGACGGGCCGGGGGATGAGCGCGACCAGCCGTTTCTGCTGGGGGTGACCAACCGTCAGGTGCCCGCCTACAAGGCCGCCTACCTGGCGGCAATGAGACGGCTGCACCAGGCAGGAGTCAGCGACGTCAACGGCCACCTCCTGTACGCAATCTCCCACGAGGAGTACGCGGCTGCGGATGCCTGGCTCGAGCGGGTCGGCATGATGGCCGCCATCGACGAGGCCGCACGAGCACACACGGCCGATGAGGGATCCTCGCCGGAGGACACGCTCGACACGGTGGCAGACCGGTTCCTTGAGGCCTGGCAGGGCGAGGCCGGTTTGCAAACGCTGGGCCAAGCCGTCGCCGAGGTCATGGCCTTCCGGGCCGATGAGGGCATCGAGCTCGAGATGACCACGGCGGAATGGCTCGCATTCGCCGCCACGGCATCGTTGTACACGGCTCGAGAGGCTGCCAGACGAATGGGCCTCCACGTCACGTGGGAACCCGATAAGGCGGGGACGCCTGAGGGCTACTACCAGATCCAGGGCGGCGTCCCATACGCCATCGCCAAATCGCTTGCCGCCGCGCCCTACGCCGACATCCTCTGGATGGAGACGAAGACGGCCGACCTCTCTGAGGCCCGGGAGTTCGCCGAGGCCATTCATGCCGTCTTCCCAGACAAGATGCTCGCCTACAACCTGTCACCCTCGTTCAACTGGGACACGACCGGCATGACCGATGACGAGATGCGTCGGTTCCCCGAGGAGCTGGGGCAACTCGGGTTCGTGTTCAATTTCATCACGTACGGCGGCCACCAGATCGATGGCCTGGCTGCCGAGGAGTTCACGACCGCGCTGCGGGAGGACGGGATGCTGGCCCTGGCCCGCCTTCAGCGCAAGTTCCGGTTGCTGGAGTCGCCCTATCGGACGCCCCAGACGCTGGTGGGTGGGCCCCGTGCGGATGCCGCGCTTATGGCGGCGTCGGGGCAGACGGCCACGACCAAGGCCACCGGGGAGGGATCGACCCAGGTCCAGCACCTTGTCCAGACCGAGGTGCCGCCCAAGCTCCTGGCTGGCTGGCTCAGCCGTTGGGCAGAGCGCCATGGCGCGCCCGCTGCATTGCGCGTCTCGTTGCGACCACACACGGCGGGCTCCGAGCTGCTTGAGCTGAGCGTGCTGGATGCGGCCGACGAGAAGCTGGCCAACATCGTCTTCGGCACGATCCAAGATCGCCGGGGGCGTTCGATCCTCTCGGTGCGCGACCAGAACACCAACCGAGGCCTTCGGCGCAAGCGTCTGATGACCCTCCTGCACCTGTTCCTCATTCACCGGTACGAGGCCGCCTCAGTCCACTATCTGACTCCGAGCGACGACAACCGACGCCAGTGCGAAAGCATGCTGAAGCTCGGGATCTTTCAGGCCGTCAACGACGAAGTGGGCCAGATCATCGTGGCCGACGTGAACGCCGTTGTCATCAGGGCGCTGGTCGCGCCGACCAGCGACGAACGGGAGCGGCTGATCAATAGGGCCTGATCACTCGTTGGGGTGGTCTCTGTCACACAGCTCGGGGCAGCGGCACTCCGACAGCTCCGCGACGGTCAGGACCTGCTGCTCGCGCGCGGATTCGAGGCGCCAAGAGAGCCACGTAAGCCGGATCTCATCTGCGCTCGGCGTGCCGCGGCGGGCTTGCTGCAGGCGGGTGGAATGGAGATCGATCGAGGGCATGCAGCCAACTTGGGTGATGACGTAACATAAGTCAAGAAGATAAATATGATGACAGACATAGATTCATCTGATGTCCAGTCCGCGGCCACGATCGGCCTCAGCCAGGTCGAAGCGGTCGTCCAGGTCGCACGCCTGGGATCGATCAGCCGCGCCGCCGAAGCGCTGTTCATCACCCAGCCGGCCCTCAGCGCACGCATCCAAGCCCTGGAGCGGGCGCTCGGCGTGCAGCTGCTTCGCCGTGGTCGCAGCGGCTCGCGGCTGACGGAGGCAGGCCGCGCGTTTCTGCCCCATGCCGGGCGCAGCCTGGCCGCGCTCGAGCGCGGCCGGATGGCCGTAGCCGACGTGGCGAGCGGCAGTGGCGGACGGCTCACGATCGGCGCCGCGCCCGCGGTGAGCACCTACGTTCTGCCGGCGATGCTCCACCGCTTCCGTGAGACGCACCCCGCCGTGCAGCTGTCGGTGCGCAGCGGCCACTCCGAGGAAGTGCTGGGCATGGTGCTGCGCGAGGAGGTCGAGGTCGGCCTGATGCGGCCGATTCCGCATGCGGAGATCACCGCCTCGCTGCTTTACGAGGACGAGCTGGTGCTGGTGGTGCACGGCGGCCATCCATTCGCCGCCCGCGGCCAGATCAGGATGGCCGAGATGGCCACCGAGCACCTCATCCTTTTCGACCGCACCAGCTCATACCACGAGCTCACCAGCGCAATCTTTCGCCAGGCGGGGATCGATCCGCGGGGCTACCTCGAGGTCGATAACATCGACGCCGCCAAGCGCATGGTCGACCAGCGGCTGGGCATCGCGCTGCTGCCGCGTACCTCGGTCCAACCGGAGATCGGCAGCGCGCGCCTCTTCCCGGTCGAGGTGGTCGACATGTCGCCGGTGCGGCGCCAGATCGTGGTGGCGCGGCGGCGCGACACCGGCGATCCATCGGCGGTGGTGGCCGCCTTCCTGCGCACACTGGATGATCTGCGGCCGGGTACCGAGAAGGCCGCCGGATCACCTCTGCGGTGATGTGCCGACGGCACGATGCCGCCGGCACGGATCGGTCAGGCGGGAGTGAGGGTTCCCGGCTCGGGGATTGGTGACTCGTGCTCGCCACCAACCTCATCCCAGATGCGATTGCGGAAGCTCTCCTTGATGAAGAAGGTGCCGACCACGACGGTGATCAGGGCAACGATGATCGGGTAGGCGAGGCCGGCGTAGATGTTGCCGGTGGCCGCCACGATCGCGGTCGCGATCAGTGGCACGAAGCCTCCGAACCAGCCATTGCCGAGGTGGTACGGGACGGAGAGTGACGTGTAGCGGATCTTCGCCGGGAAGAACTCGACGAGGAACGCAGCAATCGGTCCATACACCGCCGTCACGTAAACGATCTGGATGAACACCACCGCGATCAGGGGAACGAGCTCCGGGCTCGCCCCGCCGAGCACGACCTTGCCGTCAGGACCGAGGGTCCGATGCGAGAACGTGTTCATCAGGTTGAAGAGGGGCAGATACGTGATGGCGGCCACCAGGCAGCCGCCCAGGATGATCGGTTTGCGTCCGATCTTGTCCGACAGCCAGCCGAAGAACACGAAGAACGGCGTGCCGAGCACGATCGCCGTCCCGACGACGATGTAGGAGTCGAGGAACTTCAGCCCCTGCACGGTCTGGAGGAAGAAGAGCGCGTAGAACTGGCCCGTGTACCACACCACAGCCTGGCCCGCGGTCATGCCGATCAGGACCAGCAGGATCAGGCGCCAGGCCTTGCCGGTGCCCAGGCTGTCCCGCAGCGGCTGGGTCGACGAGTTGCCGGCCTCCTTGAGACGAGTGAAGAGCGGCGTCTCCCGCAGCTTGAGCCGGATGTAGAGGGCGATCGCGACCAGGACCGCCGAGAGCAGGAACGGGATCCGCCACCCCCACTGGCTGAACTGATCCTCGCTGAGCGTGACGCGCGTGATGCCGATGACCGCGAGCGCCAGCAGCAGGCCGAGCGTGGCGGTGGTCTGGATCCACGAGGTGTAGAAGCCTCGCTTGTTGTCCGGCGCGTGCTCGGCCACGTAGATCGCGGCTCCGCCGTACTCGCCGCCGAGCGCCAGGCCCTGCAGGAGGCGGATAAGCACCAGCAGCACAGGAGCCAGTAGCCCGATCGCGCTGTAGGTCGGCAGCAGGCCGACCAGCGCCGTCGCGCCACCCATGATCGAGATGGTCAGCACGAAGGTGAACTTGCGTCCGACCAGATCACCGATGCGTCCGAAGAAGACCGCGCCGAAGGGCCGAACGGCGAAGCCTGCGCCGAAGGTGGCGAGCGCAGCGAGGAGCGCTGCCACGTCGTTGCCGGGGGGAAAGAAGTGCTGGCTGAAGAAGACCGCCAGCACGCCGTAGAGATAGAAGTCGTACCACTCGATGGTGGTTCCAGCCGCGGAAGCGCCGATCACGAACGGAAGGCTGAATTCGTAGCGCCTCTGCTCGTCGACCGGCTGGGCGATGCTCGCCATGCGTGAGACTCCTTCTGCCCGGGC
>JBDUDC010000165.1:0-3399 GCA_040003165.1 Chloroflexota bacterium | reverse complement strand
AGGTCGGTGGCCCAGTACAGGTTGCCGCCCGTCTCCTTGACGTCGATCACCATCGCGTTGATCTCGGTCCGGTCGATCAGGGCCAGCATCGCGTCGAAACGCCCGGGCGCCTCGAAGACCGCGGCGGGGGCATACAGCGCGTGCGCCTCGAACGGCTGGAGCGCGACCCTCTTGTTCATCTGGTCGTCGATCGGCAGCTCCGCCAGTCGATAGCCCGGCATCTTGTAGATGACCGTGCCGGACGTGGGCACGCCGGCCAGCTGGTAGCTGCCCTTCGCGTCAGAGCGCGCCAACGTCGCCTTGCCGTCGACGAAGACGCGCACGCCCTCGACCGGCTTGCCGGCTGCATCGGTGACGATGCCGCTCAGCACGTTCCCGCGCATCTCGATGCGCAGGTCACCGCTCGCCGGAACCGCCGCCTCCGCGGGGTCGAAGCCGGTCGCGGACGCCTTGATCTGGGCGTTGCGCAGGCCGGTGATTGCGGCCGTGCCGTCGCTCCCCGTGGTGACCGATCTCCCGCCGACCTGCAGCTCGGCGCCCGCGATCGGCTGCCCGCTGCCGCGCGCGATCGCGGTCGCGGTCAGCTGGCGCGGCTGCTCCGGCGTTGGTGCGGGGCTTGGAACGAAGGGAAGGTTCTTCTCGCCGCACGCCGCGAGCAGCAGGAGCACGGTCAGGCCGGCAACGACCCGGCGGGCGCCCGCAGAACGTCCGCTCGGCGGCCGGAATTGCATCAGCGATCGGTGGCGGCCGGAGCCGCCACCGGACGATCGGCGCGGGAACGGGCAGCTGCGCGCAGCGCTTCGACCACCGGGCCGAGATCGCCGCCGCCGGCGTAGAGGGCGCTGCCCGTCACCATGACATCACCCCCGGCCGCATGGACCGCCCCGATGGTGTCGAGCTTGACCCCGCCATCGACCGCGATCGGCAGGGCGAGGCCGCGTCGGTCGGCCTCGTCGCGCAGCCAGGCTAGCTTGGGCAGGACCTCGGGGATGAACGGCTGGCCGCCGAATCCCGGATGCACCGTCATCACCAGCAGCAGGTCCACCGCATCGAGGTACGGCAAGACCGCCTCCGCCGGGGTCTCGGGATTAAGGGCGATGCCCGGCCTGCGATCCGCTCGTCGAATCGCTTCGATCACGAGGTCGGCCTCGTCATCGGCTTCGACGTGGAAGACGATCAGATCGCTCCCTGCGTCCGCGAAGCGGTCCACGTAGCGGAGCGGCCGGCTGATCATCAGATGGCTGTGAAACGGCAGGGTGGTGTGCGGGCGAAGGGCCTCGACCACCACCGACCCGAAGCTGATGTTGTCGACGAAGTGGCCGTCCATCACGTCGAGGTGGACCGAATCCACGCCCCCTGTTGCCGCTCGCTCCACCTCGCCGCCGAGCTGCGAGAAATCGGCGTTCAGGATGCTGGCGCTGATCTGTGCCCCGCCGCTCATCCGGCGCCCACAGGCGCGGCGGCTCGCTGGTCCGGCCGCGGGGGCCGCGGCAGCGCCCGCCCGGCGAGCTGGGCATGCAGCTGTCCGCAGGCCGCGTCGATCTCGCGGCCGCGGGTGTCGCGCACGGTGACCGTCACGCCGGCGCGGCGGAGCGTCGCGCTGAACTGGTCGATCCGGAAGCGAGGCGAGCCGCTCCATCGTGACCCCGGCGTCGGGTTGAGCGGAATCAGGTTGACGTGGCTGCGCCAACCCGACGCCAGCGCGGCGAGCCCGGTCGCCTGCTCGTCGCCATCGTTCATGCCGTCGATCATCACGTATTCGAGGCTCACCCGCCGCCCGCTGCGGTGGGCGAAGGCGCGTCCCGCGCCGATCAGGACCTCGATCGGCCACTTGCGGTTGAGCGGCACCAGCTCGTCGCGGAGCGCATCGGTTGCGGCGTGAAGGCTGATCGCCAGGTTCACCTGCGGCAGCTCGTCAACCATCCGTTCGATGCCCGGCACCACGCCCGACGTGCTGAGCGTGATGTGTCGCGCCCCGATCCCGAGGCGCGCCGGATCATTGAGCAGACGAATCGCAGCGAAGACCCGATCCGCGTTATTGAGCGGCTCTCCCATGCCCATGAAGACGATGTTGTAGTGGCCGCGCCGCGACCCCGGGGCCCAGTCCGCTCCCAGTGCCTGCCACGGGGGCCGATGCCAGTGCAGGACCTGGTCGACGATCTCCGCCGGGCTCAGCTGGCGGCCGAACCCTGCCTGGCCGGTGGCGCAGAACGGGCAGGCGACCGCGCAGCCCGCCTGGCTCGAGATGCAGATCGTCGTCCGCTCGCGGGCCGGCGCTCGCGAGGGGTACCGCATCAGGACCGACTCCACGCGCTGGCCGTCGGTCAGCTCGTGCACCGCCTTGGCCGTCTGGCCCGAGTCTGCCGATAAGACGTGGCTCGCCGCGACGCTGCTGAACTGGAACGAGGCAGCCAGCTGCCGGCGCAGCGCGACCGGCAGATCGGTCAGCTCGTCGAAGCCCTGCACCTCGGAGCGGCTGAGGCCACGGAAAATCTGCGCCGCCCGGAACGCGGGCTCGCCGCGGGCGGTGAGCCACGCGGCGAGCGCATCGGGCTGGACCTCGCTGATCGCCGGGAGAGACGCGGCGAGCGGCAGCTCAGTCACGGCGCCCCATCAAGATGAAGAGGTAGTAGAGGAAGGTGAGCAGCGCCGAGAGCGCGGCGGCGACGTAGGTCCAGGCCGCGGCCTTCAGCACGTCGCGCGCCCCATCCTGTCGCTCGCCGGCCATGCCGAGGCTGCCAACGAAGGCGAGCGCCTTTCCGGACGCACCGATCTCAACCGGGAGCGTGATGAACGTGAACGCGACGGCCGCCCCGAATGCGATCAGGCCCAGCCAGGCGAGCCCCAGGATGTTCAGCCAGAGCCCACCGATGAGCAGCCACGGCCCGATCCCCGAGCCGAATTGCACCACCGGCACGATCGTTTGGCGGACCGTCATCCACGGGTCGCGCTGGCGGTCCTGGAGCGCGTGGCCCACCTCGTGGGCGATCACCGCCGCCGCCGCGACGGAGAGGGTCTGGCCGCCCGGCGGCAGCGAGACGGCGCCCTGCGCGGGGTCGAAGCCGCCGATCTCGGGGCGTCCCGAGACGGCGGAGCTCACCCGGAGGACCTTGCCGCGCGGGTCGTAATGGTCGGTCAGCTGCCCGGCGACCGGCTCGATCTTGACGTCGGTGAGGCCCTGGCGATCGAGCAGGCGGCGGGCGAAGTCAAACGGCTCGAGGTTGATCCCCGAATCCACTTTCGACCATTTTGCGTAGGTCGATTTGACGCGCCACGCCGCCCATCCGGTGATGGCGATGCCCGGCACCAGCACCATGACGACGTAGAGCAGGAAGCTTCCCATCGTGATCTGCCACCTCCTTAAGACGGCCGATCGAGTATAGACGAGGCACCCTTTCG
>JBDUDC010000164.1:0-3399 GCA_040003165.1 Chloroflexota bacterium | reverse complement strand
TTTCATTTCCTGAAGGTCTCGGTGAACGGGACCACCGTCACCGTTGCGCCCACCGACTCACTGGGGCGAACGTTCGACGTCCGAACGTACTCGTTCGGTTAGGCGCGAGCGGGTCGACGGCGCCATCCGGCGCGCGCGCCGTCGGCCGAGGCGATCAGCCGGCCAGGAAGCTGAGCCGGACTCGGCGGCGAGCGTGGTCGCGATTCGGGTCGACCAGGGCGATCGACTGCCAGGTGCCGAGCGCAGCGCGGCCCGCGATGACCGGGACGCTGAGCGAGGCTGAGAGGAGCAGCGGGAGCACGTGGTCCGCGCCGTGCCCCGGCGACCCGTGGGCGTGGCGCCACCGGTCGTCGCGCGGCAGCAGGCGGTCGATCGCGTCGAACAGGTCAGCATCGGAGCCGCTGCCCAGCTCCATGAGCACGATCCCCGCGGTCGCGTGGGGGGCGAAGACGTTCAGCAGGCCATCGGCCCCCTCAGCGGCGTCGTCCAGGAACGCCGCCACCGTGTCAGTCAGGTCCACGATTGCCGGCCCACCGCCGGTATCGACCGACACCTCCGTGCTGACCATGAAGCGAGCCTAGCATTCGCGTATCATCCCGGGCCATGTTCCCAAGCCACAGACGACCTCAGATGGTGCTGCCCGCGCTGCTGACCGCGCTCGCGCTCCTCGCCGCGTGCGGGAGTGCGCCCACCCCGCCGCCGGCCGCGCTCGCAACACTCCAGCCCACGCCCAGCCCGAGCCCGACGCCGAGCCCCACGCCACGTCCCACCCCGAAGCCGACTCCCACGCCGATTCCACTCGACCAGGCGCTGCTCAAGGGACGGGTGACGATGTTGATCATCGGGACAGACTCGAACGTTGATCGGGCGAGCCGCGGCGTCCCGGTGAACACGGATGGCCTGATCATCGCCAGCGTGAATGGCGCGAAGAACAAGATCGTGATGCTCTCGCTACCGCGCGACACGGTCGACCTGCCGATGGCGGACGGCGGCGTGTGGCGCAACAAGATCAATGGCCTCGAGCGCATCCTCGGGATCAAGGCGCTGCGCGACACCATCGCGACCACCCTGGGCGTGCCGATCCCGTATTACCTCCAGCTCGACATGGCCGACCTCGGCAGGATCACGACCGCCGTCGGCGGGCTCGACATCGTGGTCCCGTACGCTCTCTATGACCCGTCGATCGGGCTCGACATGTCCGCCGGCAAGCATCACATGGGCGCCAACGACGTTGCGCGCTACGTGCGTTCCCGGCACCAGGACAGCGACTACGGTCGAGCACGCCGGCAGCAGCAGGTGGTGATGGCGCTGGTCGGCAAGCTCCTGGATCCGCATACCAAGATCGACCTGCGAAAGTTCCTGATGGGGTTCGCCTCGGTCCGGACCAACGTGCCGATCGCCAAGCTCGCTACCTTCCGGGAGATCGCCCGACGCAGCGTCCACGCGCCGGTCACCAGCACGGTGCTCGGACCACCGCGCTTCACCTTATTCCAGGGAGAGGAGCCGAACAGCCTCCGAGGGTGGGTGATCATTCCCAACGTCCCTGAGATGCGCGCCTACGCCAAGTCGGTGATGGGGAAGCCCTAGGGGTCAGGGGTTGGCATAGCTGTGCTCGCCGACGAAGACGAGCCCGGCCCCGAGGTACGTGAAGAGGACGCCGACAAAGCCCAGCAGCAGCAGCCAGGGGGCGATCGCCGCCCAACGATCGCGCCGCCCTGCGACGTGGAGGTAGGCGCCGTATACCAGCCACGTTGCCGCCGCGGCGAGCTCCTTGGGGTCGTTGCTCCAGTACGAGCGCCACGCCAGGTTGGCCCAGACCGACCCGAGCACGATCGCGATGGTGAGCACCGGAAAGGCGAGGAGCACGGACCGATCGGCGGCCGCCCGGCAGGCGTCGGCCGACGGGAGCCAGCTGATCGACGCGCGGCTGGAGCGCTGCAGCAGCTCGGCCGCGGCCGCGGCGAAGGCGACCGCGCTGATCGCGTAGGCCAGCATCGCCGCGCCGACATGGACCGTCAGCAGGAGCGGCTGCTGCAGGGCGGGCACGAGGGGATCGATCCGGCTGTCGAGCACCAGCGAAAGGCCGAGCAGCGCCGCGGCGATGGCCGCGACGACCGGGGCGAGCCCGCGGATACGCTGCCCCCGGTCGAGGTAGAGGTAGATCACCATCACGCCGGTCGCGAACGCGGCTGTGAACTCGTGGAAGTTCGACCACGGGGCGTGTCCGGTTGCGAGCGTGCGCAGCAGGAGCGCGCCAAGCGCCAGGGCCAGGGCGAGCACGATCCCGGCGTGCACGATGGTCGTCGTCGACGCACGGGCGGTGCCGGCCGGCAGCTCGACCCCTTCGCTCAGGGCCAGCCGGGCGGCTCCCGCGAAACGGAAGAGGCCGGCTCCCACTGCCAGCCCGACCGATGCGAGCAGGGCAACCAGTGCCGCCGCGAGCAATGCCGGCGTGAGGATCGCCACGGGTCACGGAAGCGGTCGAGCTCGTCAGCCCGGCAGCGCAGGCTCCCCGGCTGCGGTCGGCGTGCCGCACTGGTAGCAGGAGTCGTCCGCTGCGCGAAGGGTGGTCCCGCAATTCGTGCAGCCGTACGAGAGGTCGCGCTCGCAGGCGGTGCAGAAACGCGCACCGGCGGGGTACTGCAGGCCGTCATACGCGCAGTAGGGGACCCCGCGCGGCGGAGCCTCGACGGCGGCCTCCGAGTCGCCCGCGATACGCAGAACGGGCCTTGGGGCTGCCGCATCCGCCTCGATCGCGACCTGCGAGACGCGCAGGTAGCCGAGCACCACCCAGACGAGGTAGAGGGCCACGACGCCGGCGAGCAGGATGGGAAACGCGACCCCCAGCCGATCACCCCAATCGACGGCGAGCGACTCGATGAATTTCTTGATGGCGTCCATCGCCGGCCGATTCTAGCACCGCGAAATTGGCTCGGGCTGGGGTACACTCCCGCGGCACAACACGCCATCGGGTGAGCATGCCGCGCCCCAAGCTGGACCCCAGAACGCCGCTCGCCGAGCTCCACGTGCACCTGGGCGCGGCCGTCACGCCGGCGATCATGTGGGGGATCGCGCACGCGCAGGGGATCCGGCTGCCGACGAAGGACTACTGGGCCTTCCGCCGGCTCATCACGGTCGGCCGCCGACGCCGCTCGTTCCAGGCCTACCTCGACCTCTTCCGCTGGACGGAGCTGATCCAGTCGAGCCCCACAGCGGTCGAGCGCAGCGTGTACGAGGTGATCGGCGGGGCGTACCGCAAGAACAATGTGACCGCGCTCGAGCTGCGCTTCAACCCGATGAAGCGCAACCGTGGCGGAGAGCAGGACCTCGACCACATCATCGCGGCCGCGGTGCGCGGGATGGATCGGGCCATGCTCGAGTATCCGCAGGTGCGCGCCG
>JBDUDC010000042.1:0-11576 GCA_040003165.1 Chloroflexota bacterium | reverse complement strand
TGCGCGCCGGACAGCGGGAGCGGAGCTCCTCCCGCCTACGGACAGATGCAGAAGAGGCAGCGGACGCAGATGGACGCGTTGCTCGGGCTCACGGTCTCAGGAGCCTACAGCCAACCGTCGGACCCGGCAAGTGGCCGGACGGTCAGGCCGCGGCCGGGTCTCTGGAAGCAGCCGGCCCGGGATTGAACCCTGCGGGAAATTACGCTCCCGGCGGGCGGTATCGGACTGACTTGGCCTTCCCGAGGGCTGCCAACAGGTCGTCGACGCTGAGCAGGACCGTTGTCTCGAACGAGCTGAGTGCTCCTCCCGCGCCGATGGCAATCGCCACCGCTGCCATCGAGACGTCGTCCGGCGCTTCCCACAGGTTCCAGCCGTCGTGCGCGCCGAAGGCGTACCAGAAGCCGTGCAGCTTCCCGCCGACGGACTCGATGTAAGTACGCGCGGCTTCGCGCCGATCCTCCGGGTTCTCGATCATGCGCGCCCAGGTCTCCGGCGTGTAGCTGAAGCGCGTCATATACATGGCCATGGGTCTACCTCCTTGGTGGCGGCCTGCCCCCGCGGCTGCAATTAACGCCGCTCCGGGCCCGGTCGACAAGGTGTCATGCTCCGCGGCATGAGCCGCCGCATCTGGATCCTCGCTGGGGCCGGGGGGCTTCTCGTGGCCGCGGTCCTCGGCGCTCTGCTGCTCGGCCGAAACGATCGCCCTGCCGAGGCCACTGTTGCGCTCGATCTCCCGGCGGCCGGCGAGACGCGGGCCGACTACCTCTCCGACGGAACACCGGTTTGGGTCGCGCGACACAACGACGGCAGCGTCGACGTGTTCTCAGCGTTCTCGACGCATCTGCGGGTAGAGGCTCCGAGGCTGACGTGGTGGTGCCCGACGTCGCGCTCCTTTGAGGATCCGTTCAGCGTCTCGGCATGGAACGAAGATGGCGTAAAACTCGGTGGGCCAGCGCCATATGACCTGAGCGGATGGTCCGCAACAATGGAAGCCGGCAAAGTGCTCCTGGGCGATCGGACATCAGGTCCTGTGGGTGGTGTCGGCAGTTCCCGTATAGAGTGCCGAGTCGGCGACCCCGTGACCGTCCACGGGTTCGAAGGGTGGCGCCGATGGGACTCGCCGCGCGAGGCGATTGCCGGGAAGCCCGAGGGCTGGATCCTGCTCGCAGGCGGCATGGTGACCCAGAACGATGGAACGCTAGCGATCTGCTCGCTGGCGGGTTGTGAGGACTCGGCCACCGTGGGCGGGATCGGCCCACCGTTGGCCAGCCTGAGCAGCAGCGGCTACGCGGATCGGCTCTTCATCGCCCGAGTGCACAATGGGCAGCTCACGGATCTGACGCGCATCCTCACGCCCCCAGGCACGTAGTCCGGCCGATCCCCGCGGGGCTTTGTGTCGACACGTTCAGCGCCTGACCACAGACGGGGGAACTGCCCGTAGAGTCGCGGAAGCGTTCGATCCCACGCTGCTGGTGCCGGCAAGCAACGTGACCCGGTCGACAAACCTCCCATGGCCGATGACGAGCGCCCCGTGGCAGACTGCGCCCGCATGAACTGCGACCGATGCCACGCGCCGACCCGCCGTGACGCGACAACCTGTCCGCTCTGCGGTCACATCCTCGCGGCGGGTGGCCTTTCATGGGCCGCCAGCGCCGTGGTGATCCTGTCGGTCGTCGCGATCCTGCTGTTCGGTGGCGTTACGTTCGCCGTCCGCGAGCAGGGCGTCGCGGAGCCTCTCGCATCCCCATCCACCACTTCGGCACCGGTCGCATTGGGGGCGACGGCCTCGCCGACGGCGCGGTCATCGGCCGCCCCCGGCACCTATCTCGTTGGCGATGGAGAGAGCGTCTTCAGCGTTGCCGAGGCGACGGGAATCGACGCTAACCTGCTGATCTATTGGAATACGGCGGCGTATCCCAGCCTCGAGCTGAGCCCCGCCCTGACGGCGGGCTGGGTGCTCCAGCTGACCGGGCCGATTCCGCCCACACCCACGCCCGCGCCTACCACTCGCCCGCCGACGTACAGCGCGTACCCGATTCCGAGCCTGGCGCAGGTAGCCGGCCTGCCGACCATCCCGAACATCGACGCCGCCATGTTCTCCGGTTCGACCGTGGTGCAGACATACGAGATCATCGGCATCACGCCGCGCGAGCTGGCGCTGTCGATCCAAAGCAACGGACCGTCCGTCACCTGGACCGGCGGCGATGCCGAAGCCACGACCGAGACCCACATCTCGTACGACTTCCGGGAGCGAACTGCCAATGGCTCGTGCGAGATCGTCGCGGACACCGCGATGCCGATCACCCTCTCGTACGTGGTCACGATCCCCCATTGGGCGCCGCCCCCCGGCGCAACCGCCACGACCCGCCTGTGGTGGATCGACGAGCTGACGACCGTGGTCCACCACGAGAACCACCACATCGAAATCTGGCAGTCGTTCCTGCCGGCCCTGAACCACGCGGTTCTGAGCGGCACCTGCGCCGGCGTCTCAGCCGATCTCGCCGCCATCATCCAGCAGGCCAACACGGCGAACTGCCAGTTCGACATGGCCGAATACGGCGCCGCCGCCGGCCTGCGACTCGAGGATTGCATCGCCGCGCACTGATCTCGGGCTGGCCGCTCCGCAGATCAGCCAATGAGCTTGCGGGAAGGATGACCACCCTCATAGGCCCCTGACCGAGAAGCCGCCACTCCACCCTTTGGAGCGGCGGCTTCTCCTTTACTCCGGGCCGCGTGTCACAACCCTTCGTGCGGCACGAAACGCGTGCAGCACGGTTGCACGAAAGCCGCTGACGCGCGATAGAGCCCTCGTCGCGTCGCCGAGCCCGACAATCGCCGTTCGTAGGCGTCAAATCCCGCCCCGCTGCTACTCTCCACTCGACGCCCAATCCGAGCAAACAGGAAGAGCAACGAGTGATCTGCGCCAGCTGCGGGACCGAGAACGAGCCCGGCCGCAAGTTCTGCCTCGAATGCGGGCACGCCCTTGCGCTGATCTGCGCCAGCTGCGGCTCCCCGAACGTTGCCGGCGCCAGGTTCTGCGGGGAGTGTGGCAGCCCTCTCGCTGAGGCCGATGCCGCCGTCTCGACCGCGGCCAGCACGCCGACCTCTGAGCGCCGCCTGGTGAGCGTCCTCTTCGCCGACCTGGTGGGCTTCACCACGATCTCCGAGGCTCGGGACGCGGAGGATGTACGTGAGCTGCTGGGCCGCTACTTCGATGCGTCCCGCGAGGTGGTCGACCGATACGGCGGCACCGTCGAGAAGTTCATCGGTGACGCGGTGATGGCGGTGTGGGGCACGCCCGTCGCCCAGGAGGATGACGCGGAGCGCGCCGTGCGGGCCGCGCTCGAGCTGGTCGACGCGATCCAGCGACTGGGTGAATCGGCCGGCGTCCCCGATCTCGCGCTGCGGGCAGCGGTTCACACCGGCGAAGCGGTGGTCACAATCGGGGCCACGGGGATGGGGATGGTCGCCGGCGACCTGGTCAACACGGCGTCGCGCCTGCAATCGGTGGCACCGGCCGGATCCGTGCTGGTCGGTGACGGCACGCGGCGGGCGGCATCGGACGCCATCGTGTTCGAGGCGCTCGGCGAGCAGGCTTTAAGGGGTAAGGCAAGCCCCGTGCCTGCGTTCCGCGCGCTGCGCGTGGTCGCGCGGCGCGGCGGCGCGGGCCGCGCGGAGCTCGAGGCGCCCTTTGTCGGCCGCGACTCCGAGCTGCGCCTGATCAAAGACTTCTATCACGCCACCGCGCGGGAGCGCGGTCCGCGGATCGTATCGGTCATCGGACAGGCAGGGATCGGCAAGAGCAGGCTGTCGTGGGAGTTCAGCAAGTACCTCGACGGCGTGACCGAGCTGGTCTACGCCCACCAGGGCCGCTCACCAGCCTACGGCGAGGGGATCAGCTTCTGGGCGCTGGGCGAGATGGTCCGCATGCGCGCCGGCATCAGCGAAGGGGACGACGAGGCAGCCACGCGTGAGCGTCTCGCGGCGACGCTGGACGAGTTCGTGCCCGATGCCGACGAGCGCAGCTCCCTCGAGGGGCCGCTTCTCCAACTGCTCGGCTTCGATGAAGGTCATCCCCGTGAGCGCGGCGAGCTGTTCCTGGCATGGCGCACGTTCTTCGAGCGTCTTGCCGACGTTGCGCCCGTGCTCATGGTTTTCGAGGATCTGCAATGGGCCGATGACGGCCTGCTTGACTTCATCGAAGAGCTGGCCGCCTGGTCGCACGGCCGCTCGATCTACATCATCACCCTCTCCCGCCCGGAGCTGCTCGATCGCCGGCCGACCTGGGGCGCAGGACAGCGCAGCTTCACCTCGCTGAGCCTGGCGCCGCTCAGCGACGACGAGATGACCGAGCTGCTCGGTGGCCTGGTGCCGGGCCTACCTGAGTCAGTGGTCGAAGCAATCGTGGCGCGGGCGGAGGGGACTCCGCTGTACGCGGTCGAGACGGTCCGCATGCTCCTCAACGATGGAAAGATCGAGCGCGCCGGCCAAACCTACCGGCCGGTCGGCGACCTGACGGAGCTCGCCGTGCCGGAGTCGCTGCACGCGCTGATCGCCTCGCGCATCGACGCGCTCCCGGCGGCGGAGCGCGGGCTGGTGCAGGACGCATCGGTCCTTGGCCTGTCGTTCGGCTTGGCCGCCCTGACCGCGGTCGTTCGCGCCCCGGCTGACCAGATCGACCCGATGCTCCGCCACCTCGGCCAGCGCCAGCTGCTGATACTGGACGACGATCCACGCTCGCCGGAACGCGGCAACTTCCGCTTCATGCAGGGGCTGATGCGCGAGGTGGCGTACGGCACGCTGTCGCGCGACGACCGGCGGACGCGGCACCTGGCGGCCGCGCGCTACTACGAGGCGCTCGGCGACGACGAGCTCGCCGGTGTGCTGGCGCAGCATTACGTCGACGCGTACCAGGCGCATCCGGACGGCCCGGAGGGCGCCGCGGTTGCTGCGCAGGCCCGGGTCGCGCTGCGGGCCGCGGCGCAGCGCGCCGCGGGACTCGGATCCTTCCGCCACGCTCACGGATACCTCGAGAGCGCCATCCTCGTCACGAGCGACGCAGCGGACGAGCTAGAGCTGCAGATGGCGGCCGCAACAGCCGCCATCGATGGAGGGCTCTCCGACCGGGCCGTCGCCCATGGGGAACGGACGATCGCCCTGGCAACCGAGCTCGGGGACGCGGCAGCTCGACGCCGATCGGCAGCGCAGCTTGGGCACGTCCTCAGTGAGGGCCACCACGATCGGGCGCGCCAGGTCTTGACCGATGCGTTCAACGAGCCTGGCCTCGCACCGCAGGATCCGGGCTACGTCGAGATTGCGGAGTCGCTCGCGAAGCTGGAGATGCGCTCGAGCAACGAGGCCAGGGCGATCGAGATCGCCAACCTGGCGCTACCTTCGGCAGAGGCCGCTGGGTTGGAACGGCTCACGGTTGACCTGCTGATCACGCGCGGGACCTCGCTCGGCAACCTCGGCCGGCAGACCGAGGCGGTCGTCGAGCTGACCGGAGCCTTGGCGTTCGCGCGGCGGCGCAGCCTGATCGGCAGCGCGGCTCGTGCCGGCACCAACCTCTCCTACGTCCTCGACACCGACGATCCGCTGCACGCATACGAGGTCGCGCGCGAAGCGCTCGAGTATGCGAGGCAGACTGGGCTGGTTTGGGATATCCGCTACCTGCTGGGCAACGCCGCCGACGGCGCGGTACAGGTTGGTGATTGGGACTGGGTGGTTGAGTCGGTTACCGAGCAGCTGGATCGGCTCGTGGAGCCCGCCGAGCGCCTCTGGTACGGCAGCTTCCTCACCGTCATCCGCGCGTACCGCGGTGAGGCGGTCGAGGAAGACGCGCAAAAGCTGTACGACGAAAGCCGCGCGTTCGACGATCCGAGCTACCGCGCCACGGGGGCCTCCGCGTTGGTCGTGGCCAACTTGGTCGCGGGGGGTCTCACCGAGGTCATTCGCCTGTGCGAAGAGTTCATGGCGGAGGGATCGGCCCAGGCCGACCCTGCGACTTGGGCCTTTCGAGCGGCGCTATGGCTGGGCGATCTCGTCACCGCCCGCCGCATGCGCCAGGCATTCGAGGACGACGCCCGCACGGGCCGCCGCTACGGCGCCGTCCGCGCGACCATGGACGCCGGCCTCGCGATACTCGAGGGCCGGACCGCCGAGGCTCGAGCCGGGTATGCCGATGCCCAACATCGCTGGCGGGAGCTGGGCCTCCCGCTGTGGGTAGCAATGTGCGACCTCGACATCGTCATCGGCGGTGCGATGCAGCCGGATGAGCGTCGCCGAGCCGCGGACGAGGCGCGAGAGATCTTCGGGGGGTTGCGTGCCCAGGCGCTCATCGATAGGTTGGATGTCGCGCTCGCGGCTTCGGCGGAGCACTCGCCGCCATCGGCTCCTTCGCCGGACACTGTGGCCGCGATTCCTCAGGAGGCCTGACAGAGCGCTCCGGCGCATTAGGGCGACTGCGCAGCGCATTAGCGGCAAATGCCGCCCGCGCGTCAGACGCGAAGCACCACGACCTCGGTCGGCTGGCTCTTTCCTTTCAACGCGAGTTGCCGGTGCTCGGCATCGGGATCGGTCAGGTGCGCCGCCGTCGCAGCCGCCGTCGTCACGAGAATTTCGCCGGCAGCCGCTGCCGAGGCCAACCGCGCGGTGATGTTCACGTTGTCGCCCACGGCGGTGATCTGGGTATGAGATCCCTCGCCCACAGCGCCCACCCAGGCGACCCCGGTGTGGACGCCGGCCCCTAGCGAGATCCAGGGGCCGTCGGGATCTCCGTGTCCTGTCGTGCGAAGGAGGGCACGTGCCGCCTCCACCGCGTGGGCCGCATGCTCCTCGCCGGCGAGCATCGGGAAGAAGAGCGCGACCAGCTCGTCGCCAACGAACTTGTCGATTTCGCCCTCATTCCCGATGACGACCTGCGCGGCCACGTCATAGAAGCGGTCCAGGATTGCGCGGAACGCAGCCGGGGTCATCCCTTCCGCGATGGCAGTGGATCCGCGAATGTCCGCGAACAGGAGCGTCACGTCGATCTCGGCGCCGCCGTGGTGCGCCGCCAGGAACGTGAAGCAGGTCATGCACATGGTCGGGTTCTTCGCCGCGCGGCCCTTGCCCATCATGCGCATGATCGGCGCGCCGACACCCGAGAACGGCGCCGCACACATGCGGCAACGCGGGTTGCTCGGGATATGCGCGAGCCACCGTCGCATCTGGCGCTCACGCGGATCTCCCTTGGTCAGGAAGTCGAGCCAGAACTGCTCGGTCTCTTGGTGCGGCGGTGGGTCCGTGCTCACGCCCCGAATTGTGAGCGGTCGGTCAACCGAGTGGCCCTCGCCCGCGGGGATTGCGGGCGAGGGCGGGAACCGGACGCGTCAGGGTGCCGAGGTGATCGACCCGAAGAGGCCGTTCTCCTCGTCGTCGGGTCCAGCGGCGAAGTACAGGGTGGTGGTCGGTCCGGAGCCACTGCCGTTCCCGAAGCCGATCCCCCACAGTCCGTCGATCACGAGCGGGTGATGGTTCGGCGTCTTCAGGTGGCCGCGATCCTCCCATCCGCTTGCAGTTGCGGCGTAGGCGTTGATCCGTCCGTCGCCGAAGTTGCCCACCAGCAGGTCGCCGCTGAACTTGCCGAAGCCGGACGACGGCGCCCAGGCAAGCCCCCAGGGCGCATTCAACGTCCCGCCGGAGGCGACCCGGCCCAGGAAGTTGCCATCAGTGTCGAAGGCACTCACGTAGCCGAGCCCCGGTCCGGCGATCTCGTCCTCGGCGTTGGCATCCTGCATGGCGTACGTCACGTACAGCGTGCCGCCGATGTTCTGGACGTTGAATGGCGCGAAGCCGGCGGGGATGTCCGGATCGGTGAAGTCGCCGGCCAGGCTCGTGAGCCCGTAGCTCGAGTCGTAGACGTCAATCGCGGCATTGTGGAAGTCCGCCGCATACAGATAGTTCTGTCCGCCGCTGACGCCGTTGGCCAGGCCCTTGTAGATGGCGCCCCCATGCGCTCCGCCCAGGACGGCTGCTGCGCCGCCTCCGACGGTTGGATTCCAGCCGAGGATCTGTCCGCCCTCGGTCGCGAAGATGAAGAGCGCGGACGCGGTCGTGGTCCCGTCGCCGACCGTGAACTGGCCCGTTCCGTTGAACACGACCCCGGTGGGTCCGCCTTCGACGGTCACGACCCGGCTCTGGATGGTGCCGTCGCCGCGGTACAACGTCGATTTGTCTGTGTGGTTGTCGGCCACCCACCACGGGGAGCCGCTGCTGGCGGCGATCCCCCAACCGTTTCTCAGGTTGGCATCGGTGTTCAGCGCGACTCCGGCCTGGTTCGAGACGAGGTTGTGGACGGTGTAGGCGTTGTTGGCCTGGATGTTTCGCGCCGCGCTCGGCAGCGCCATCGCCATGACCAGCACCGCGGCGAATGGCAACGCCAGCGAGGGTCTGAGACTCCGCACGATCTGTCCTCCTGAGCTCCGAATGTCGCAGGCAAGGGCTACCAGTTCGTACCCAGCCGGTTACGCCCTCTGGCAGGATGGGGACGTCATGGCACCGAAGAAGTCAAAGGCCGATCTCGCCACCGATCCGGATAAGCTCGTCCGCCAGTCCCCCGGCATCTATCGCAGCGCCGATGAGCGATTCGAGGTTCGACAGGAGGGGCTGGGCTGGTTCGTCGTCGATTCGGCGCAGGCCAACGAGCTGGGCCAGCCGCTGATCGATGGCCCGTTCGCCACGATGGCCGCCGTCCGCGAGGCACTGCCGGCAGCGCGGAAGACCAAGCCGCTCCGGCGACCGATCGCCAAGGCCCCGAAGCGCGCCCCGAAGAAGGCCGAGCCCCCGCCTCCCCCGCCGAGCTGGATCGACGCGCTGCCCTCCGCGGACGCCACGCGGGTGCGCAAGCTGATCCGCGCACTCGAGCGCGGTGCCATCCCGGAGGCGGAGGAGCTGGTGCGCCGGGATCGCGAGGGGCTGCTGCCGGCGGTTGCGGCTCAGCTGATCGAGCAGCGCCTCGAGGGGTTGGTGAGTGATCTCCCCCCGAAGCAGCGCGAGAGCGCGCGGCGCCTGGTCCGCCGCATCGCCGAGATCCTCAGCGCGGACGGGACGACCCGCGGGGAGGGGCTGCCTGGCTGGACGCTCGTCGAAATCTCGGGCGAGAGCGGCGAGCCGCCCAACCGCCGGATCGTGATCCGCTAGGGGTCAGGGCCAGACCGGATCGGCCCGCTCCAGCTGCGGCAGGGCCTCCCAGTCATCGCGGACCGGGCTGAACACGTCGATCACCACCGCGCCCTGGGGGCCGGCATGGGCCGCGTGGGGGACGTTTCCCAGGATCCGCCACGTGCCGCCCGGCCCGAGCGTGCGCTCCTCCGAGCCGACCCGGAATCGCATCTCTCCCTGGATCACGATGCCGTTCTGCTCGCTCGGGTGGAGGTGCTCCGGCACCAGTGCGTTTGCGTCGAGCTCGACGACGGCGAGGGTGATCTGGTCGCCCTGCACCCGGCGGGCGCGGATGTTCTCCCAGACCTGGATGGGCGGAATGTCTGCGAGGTCGGCGAGATCGGTCATCCGGAAAAGATAGACCGGCTGATGGGAGGGGGCGGCTCATGTCCGCCACTTCCCGGCGAATTCATGTCACAGCCGAACTACGACCAAGCCGTGACCGATTTGCACCCTCCGGACCGGCCGATGCGGCTCTCAGCCGGCAGCGCGCCCCAACCGCGAAGTGCAGACCACCGTAATGCGGCCTCCATCTGAATTTGCCGGTTCGCGAGCATGGGCACCCACCCCGGTTACGAATCGGCGCTGGATGAGGTCAGCCGGGCCACCGGTCGAAAACGGCATAGCGGTTGAGCACCGCGAAGCCCATGGCGAGATAGACCGGGTAGCCCATCTCGGATGACTGGAGCACGACCGCTGCGCAGCCCCACTCATGTCCCGCCGCGACGGCAGCCCAGGTCGCCGCGGTGCCAACCCCCCGCCGCCGAGCCCCGGGCAGGGTGCCGACCGCGTACACGCCCGATACGTCGCCGGTGCGGATCGCGATCGAATTCCCGACCGGCCGGCCGTCGAGATAGGCGGTGAAGATGCGGACGTCAGGATCTTCGACGAACGAAGCGGCGAACATGCCGCGCGCAATCGGTTCCGGCATGCCCGCGCCGATCTGCATCGCCAGCAGCTCGTCGACCGAGGCGCGGTCATCGACCGCGCGCACCGCGACGCCCGGACGAGCCGGCGGCGGCTCGGCCGGCGGCTGGATCCACATCGCGGGCATGGCCCATCGGCTTCGCTCGAATCCGCGAGCGGCGAGCCACGGCTCACGCCCAGCGGCGAAGTCCTCCGCAATGAAGATTTCGAACGGATAGCCGCGCTCGTTGAGCCAATCGACCGCCTCGCCCATCTCGGTCGCGGCGGCCCGCCCGGACGCAACGCAGCCGTTCAGGAAGGAGACCGGCAGGCCCGTGACAAATGCGGTCAGCGTGCCGAATCGGCCCACCGAGCCCGCCGGCTGATGCTGCGTCAGCTTCTCGTACGACCCGATGAAGTTGCGGTCAGCGGCCCGGACGAGGTCAGGATCTGGGCTCATAGCGCGCACCGTACGCGTGATGCCGATGCAATATCACCGGGAGCCATCACTATGGGCGTTTGTGAGGAGTTCTTGGCCGCTCCGCCCGCGATTGATCATCGTGGGTAATGATTTGACATGCTTCCCACTCCCGAGCGGCCGAAACGCGCCCAACGCATAACTGGAAGTAATCACTCGAGGGCAGAGTGGGCCGTCCGGCAGCTCAGTCGCGCGATGATCGCGCGATGTAGGGATGGGCGCCGAGCTCCTCGAAGGTGCGGCGCGCATCGGCCAGGAAGGCGGCCTCCGGTCGCTCCTCCGCCAGCCAGAGCTTGACCCGGGCCACGTCGAAGGTGCGGTGGTGATCGTCGAGCGTCGGCAATGCCTCGAGGCGTCCGGAGAACCGCGCGCCGTTCTCCAGCGCCGGCGGTGCCAGGCCGAGTGAGCGTGACAGAGAGCCGAGCTGCTCTACGGCAGCGCCGAAGAGGGCGCGCCGCACGCCGTCGGTTGAGGCTTCGCCGCCCGCCGCCGCCGCGGATTCCAGGCCCAATGCGTACTCCCCGAGGAGCTGGGCGCCGGAGGCCAGCAGCGATTCCTCAATGGGTGCTTCGGCGCGCCGGCGAGCCCCCACCAGCAGGTCAACCGCCTCGAAGAGGAAGTAGCTGCCCAGGGAGCCATCGGCGATCGAGCCGGACTGCTCCATCGCCCGGCGCAGCGCCGCCAGCGCCTCGCGGTCATTGCCGAGTCCCGCCTGGGCCTGCGCCACCGCCACGAGCGTCGGCAGCACTGCCTGCTGGTCGCCGATCCTGACCGCCGCCTCCTCGGCGCCACCCAGGATCCTGACCGCCTCGTCGAACTGGCCCCGGTAGGTCGCCAGCTGGCTGCGAATGGTGGCGATCGAGACCTCGATGTACTCGCCGGTGCGGGTCCATTCGACGTCGGCAATGACCCGCTCCGCCTCCTCCCATCGGCCGGAGACGATCAGGAACTCGGCGTAGCCGGAATGAATCCACTGGGCGAAGACACCGCC